>JAITET010000067.1 GCA_031281895.1 Puniceicoccales bacterium
GTTGGGAATCATCAACAATAGCCCCTGGGATGCCGTAAACGTTGTGGTAAGCGTTCCACATTGCAACGCTCCATGCATGGCTCCAGCAGCTCCTCCCTCCGATTGCATCTCATTGATCGACGGGATAACCCCCCAACGGTTTGTTTTTCCCTTCGCTGCCCATTCGTCGCAATATTCCGCCATCGGCGACGATGGCGTAATTGGATAAATGGCTATAACTTCACTTTCCCTATACGCAACATCGGCCGTTGCTTCGTTGGCATCACAAATACAAAATTCATCACTTCTCATCGCTGGCTGGCCATTTAAACTCTTATATCCAAATATACAAGATATTGTTTTTTAAACCACATATTTTGTTGTCTATGGAATATTGGGACTACCGCGTGTTCTAAATTTCTTTCTGGTAAAATTGCTAAATTTTTGAAATATGATGACGAAGAAATTGTTAGCAGCCACATTACCCGACGTTGCTATCGGATCGATCACTCCATAGAATGCTATGGCAAATGCAATCATCGAATCATCAAATCCGAGGTAATCACGCAACAGGGGTACGGTTACCATGATAGTTCCACTGGGAACTCCTCCACCGGCAAATTTGTTCAAAACAAAGAACACTCCAAATATTAGAAAAGTTGGTATATTGGGGAGAGGATGGTTGAAAGCTAACATGATTGTCATCGCAAGGATGGGAATTATGATGGTATCTCCTAGCATGTGAAAATTAAGTGTCAATGGCATGAAAGCATCGGACAACACCTTATCCTTTGTATTTTTATGTGCCGCTTCCAGGGAAAGTGGAAGAGCGGCTGCACTTGACATACTACTAAATGCTGTGACAATCGCCGGTAGAGTATTTTTGAAGATCTCAACTACTCTCTTTTTTTTAAAAGATGCTGCCATGCAAAGCCACAGGGCTAGGTAGGTCCATAGGAAAACGCACATAACGAAACAGATTTTTGAATTTTCTTTCAAAAACCCTGTCATTTTTCCTTCTGCGAACAATTTTAACAAAAATCCGGAAACAAATATGGGCAGTAGTGGAACAAAGAAATGTTTCATAAACTTCATTACACCATCGTGTACTAGATTGATGACCCTATGGACGTATTTATTGGGATAGAGCGAATTTGCGAACCCTATTATAATGCCGAATATTAGGGCATGGAGCGTTTTTGCCACCACAGGCAGTTGTAGGGAAAACAGCGGCATTATGGACACCGCATTATTGTTTACTTCCTTTGCAACGACACCAGATAACATCACATATCCTACGCTGCCGGAGATAAGTATGTTAATAAAATTTGATATAAACACCGTTGCCATGAGGACTAGGACGAATAGCATTCCTTCCTTTGGGATTGCGGAAAGGGCCACCGCAATGAAGCTAAAAAGGAGAAATGGCAGGACAAACGTTAACAATGCCCTTAGACATGTGCTAATTGTTAGAAAAAATCTTATCGTATCGACGGATAATTTGGTATAGAAACATGAACATAGGGACATGGCAAAAATCAATTGTACCAATGGATTTAACGCAATTTTTCTCGGCAATTTTAGCATATTTTCATATCTATCCATGCGCATCTTTCGTTATTTCAAGGTATCACAAAACACTGCTCCCCGTCGATATGTCAAGATTTTCCGAATAAAATATTATCAAGCGTTGTTATCGATTCACATTTTTTCCAACGCTTCCAAACCCAACAGATGCCTGCCTGTTTCTAGTATGTTTAAAGTTCGAAGAATGATCGTTAGCCGACGGGATGTAATATTTTTCTGTTCGCCAAGGACACGATCCGCGTTATAAAAGGCAGAATATTCTCCCGTTAGCTCAAACAGATAGGTACAGATATGGTGTGGCCGTAGCTCCTTTGCCGCCTGTGATAGAATTATTGGGAAATAGGTCAACTTGCGAACGAGATTTCTCTCTGACTCCGTTTCCAAGCAATCGGCAGTAACATTAGTCACATCACAATTACATTTTCTCAGGATCGATCTTATTCTGGCGATGGCATACAGTAAATAGGCAGCCGTATTGCCATCAAATGATAGCATTTTCTCCCATGAAAAAACGTAGTCACCCGTGCGATTAGGCAACAAATCTGCGTATTTTATGGAATCTATGCCGAGAACATTTGCCACATGCTGTTTTTCCAAATTTGATAAATCCTTGCTCTTTTCATCGATGATTTCCTTGGCACGCGTTTTGGCCTCATTTAGTAATTCTTTAAGTTTTATTGGAGCTCCAGAACGTGTTTTTATCGCCTTCCCATCTTCCCCAAAAATAGTCCCGAACCACACATGTTGCATGTCGGGACATTTGCGACCAAAAGCTGCATACCATTTTTGTACGGTAAGGAACAGTTGCCGGAAATAGTCCCGCTGTCGGCCGTCCGTGACATAAATTAATTCATCGGCATGCAATACCTCCGTACGATATAATACGGTTGCTAGGTCTGTAGTGGCATAGTTTGAAGCTCCATCTGCCTTTCTTACGATGAATGGCTGCTCACTGAATTGTTCATGTTCTTCGTGGAAAACGCATAGTGCTCCACTATCTACCCTGGCAATGTGCTTTTCTGTCAACTCTTGATATATTCTGTGGACCTGATCCCGATAAAATGACTCACCGAGCGTATGGTCAAACAATACCCCCATTTCCATATAAATTTCATCGAATGCAACCTGAGAGATTTTATTAATTGCTTCCCAAATTTCGAGATTTTCCGGATCTCCATTTTGCAATTTGACCAATTCACTTCGGGCAACGGACAAAAAATCCTCGCTTTCTTTGGTCAACGCACTGCCCTGTTGGTAGAGCGATTCAATCTCTTCCAAAGACAAATCGGATGTTCGTAGCCCTTTCTTTTTGATGATCATGATCAAAATACCGAATTGTGTTCCCCAGTCCCCGATGTGATTGTCTCGAACGATATCAGCACCACAAAATTTCAAAATTCTGTGGATCGAATCCCCAATGTTCATCGATCGCAAATGGCCGACATGCATTTGTTTGGCAGTATTTGGAGATGAATAGTCGACAACTATGCGCTTCCCAGACCAGTTCTGTGCCATTGCTAACCCGTAATCATTTTCGGATTTGTATAAATTCAACCATTCGGCAAGGAAACCACCTGATAATTTAAAATTAATAAACCCTGGTCCCGCAACGCTGACCTCAATCTTCCCAGAAAAATCCCCCATGGACCGTAATTTTTCGACAATTTGTTCCGCCACATGCCTTGGGTTCAAACGGTACAATTTCGCATAGGGCAATACGCCGTTTGCTTGAAAATCCCCAAATCGCTGATCAGCTTGACGAATATCAGGGGAAAAATCAACTGCCGAAATATTGCACGCCTGAGCCGCTTCTAATACTACCGTTGAAAGCCCAACATCAATTTGAAACCACATGTTTTACAAAAAACACAAGGTTGTCGGTTAGGCAAGGAAATTAGTACTTTCATGCCCAATTGGACAGTGGTATTGTCCTTACAAAAAATAATTTTGCTGTTTTTCGCTGATTGGCATGTGGAGTTTTTTCATGACTTCCAGCATATCTTCCCAGACGGCGCGTTTGGCAGCATTTATATTATTTCGTAGCAGGTATGAGGGATGGAATGTCACCATGAGTGGCGTATTTGCAAATGTCGCCCATTTCCCTCGCACATCGTGCATGCGGCGCGTTGGATCATGGCCCAATAATCCGCTAACCGCCGTCGCTCCCAACGCAACGATTACTTCGGGTTGAACAATTTCAATTTGTGCCAAAAGGTAGGGTAGGCAAAACTCCATCTCTTCCTGTGTTGGTGGCCGATTCCCAACCGCTGTTGGCATTTCTGGACGCCAATTCATGATATTGGCTATGTACACATCGCTGCGGGATAATCCCATGGCCAGAATTATTTTTGTCAGCAATTGCCCTGCACGCCCAACAAATGGTTCTCCCATTATCTCTTCATCTGCTCCTGGGGCTTCTCCACAGAACAGAATATCTGCATCGATGTTTCCTACACCGAAGACAATTTTCTTTCCCGGGCGAACATGTTTTTTACACTCTTCACAGTTTAGGACCTTATTCTTCAACCATTCGTACCGCTCAAACTTACTGCCCTGGGGAAGAATGACTTTTGGATTTATAGGGAGAGCCATTGCTTTCACCGTGAGACCTGCCCGGGATTCTTTTTTACCAATTGGCGATTGTTTCATGGATGCTAAAGCGTTATCATCGGACTTGTCCAATCTGGATGACAAATTCTTCAAAGACAATATGCTATTTCTGGAAACCGGCAAGTTACAAAATCCTTCGCTCTTCAACGTTTGCAATTCCATTTCTAGCAGCTCTAGAACTTTTTCATTGGCAAGTGGCATGGTTAAATTTGAAAATGTTCCTGAAAGACCGTTTGTTCGAGCCCAACTTTTTTCCAACCTTTGCCGGTTAGCATTCTTCCCTGGGCAGTCCTTTGGATATAGCCTTCCGTTATTAAATATGGTTCGTGGACCTCTTCGATGGTTTGTAAATCTTCACCCACTGCGACGGCAACTGTACCAAATCCAACCGGGCCGCCGGAGTAGTTTTGTGCCATACACGAAAGAATCTTTTTGTCCATTTCATCAAGCCCATCCACGTCGATTTCCAACATTTCAAGCGCGGCCCTTACAACATTTTTGGATATATTCGGGATGGCCTTTTGCTGCACAAAATCACGGACAAACCGTAGCAAATTGTTTGCTATCCGGGGGGTACCCCGAGACCTGCTCGCAATTTCATTGGCACAGTCGGGATCTATTTCAACGCACAGTAATTTCGCACTACGCATGACAATTTTTGCTAAAATTTCACGGGGATAATAGTCCAAGCGGGTCTGCAACGTAAACCTACTCCTTAGAGGCGCACTGAGTAGTCCCGTTCTTGTCGTAGCTCCAACAAGCGTAAATGGTGGGAGGTTTAGGCTGACGCTCCGAGCATTTGGTCCCTGGTCAATCATTATGTCAATGCGAAAGTCCTCCATCGCAGAATACAAATACTCTTCCACGGTTTTAGGAACCCGATGTATTTCGTCGATGAATAAAATATCGCAGGACTCAAGGCTAGTCAGTAAACCGGCCAAATCGCCAGCTTTTTCAATGACCGGCCCCGATGTTACGCGAATATTACTGCCCATTTCCTGTCCCAAAATCATGGCAAGGGTAGTTTTCCCTAGTCCAGGAGGCCCACTGAGCAAAATATGACTTAGAGCTTCTCCCCGTTTCTTTGCTGCCCCTGTCATAATTTTCAAGCGTTCCACGGTTTTCTCTTGGCCGACAAAATCTATAAAACCGGATGGTCTAAGGGAACTCTCGACGGTATCATTTTTCACATTAAGGCTCTGGGGAGTGGTATTAATGTTGGACTTCATAACCTGTGGTATACCTTTAATAACCGTTGATTCAAATGAATTTAATCTGGTGCTTATTTTTTATAAGTCAAAAATTTTTAGTCCACATACTCTAAAATAATGGATACAAAATTCTTGTGAAATCCGAAAAGTCAGGGTTTACGAGTGTCCCTCTTATATTAAACCTTGGCCCTTGCATGTATTTCGAATTTTTAGGCTTAGATGTTATAAGATTTAATCGGTCAAGGATTTCACCCAACTTCCTCGCGGCACTTACTCTAACGTCGAGGGAAAGTGGCGAATCATAAAAATATTTGTACCTCGTATGGGCAATCGATCCAGAGGCATTGACATGGATTGCGGGGCCCAGAATTCTTAATTCATTTATAAGAATATTTAGTTCTTTATTACGCTGGATATTAATTTGTATCCTATCATAGTCTAGCTGTTGAAATTCTTCCATGAGGAAATTAGCATTGGCAATATGTTCATCTGCTTGCGAAAAAATTCCACTTGCAAGTTCGAATGCACCTAGAATAGCCCTATTCTTTTGATTTAAAAAATTAGCTAGGTGGAGAGCTCCATTGGAACATTCAATATTTATTGTTCCCTGTCCCGATTTTATTGTTGTCAATTCGTCATTTCCTTTCGACGCGAGCTCTACGTTGATCTTTCCCATGCCTTCCACCATGACTTCCTTAGAAGGATTTATCTTTTCGCAAATTTTCCCAATATCTTTCATGTAAAAAGCACCACTAAGAGCAAAGTCGTAGGGATTT
Source organism: Puniceicoccales bacterium (assembly GCA_031281895.1). Taxonomy (GTDB): domain Bacteria; phylum Verrucomicrobiota; class Verrucomicrobiia; order Opitutales; family JAIRKQ01; genus JAIRKQ01. The sequence goes on from JAITET010000067.1 coordinate 6,164, forward strand.
TGCTCTTTATCTTGGGAATATTCTAATGTGGCTTTTAAATCAAGTGGAGATTCCGCCAGTAGAAAATTGACCATTTTCAGGTCGACTTTGTTGTGCGTCATATGACATAAACATTCCGCATTGTCTAATATCACAGCGCCGGGGAGGAAGAGCTTTTTTATGCTGGCATAACATTCCCCGTTGCCCTTTAGCCATTTCTTTATCCATCCGAACACCAATGATTCTTGTTTTTGCTGGACAGATTCATCGTTTTGTTCCATGGCAGAGACTATGGATTTTACCCTAGCTGATAATGCGTCTTTGCTTGCTCCACTTGCAAAAAACACATCCATAGGAACCTTTGTAAGATTGATCAAATCAGGAATGGACAGGGAATCACCTCTCAGATCAAATTTTAAAGTCGGCTTGTCCAATGTGGTATTTTTGCGAAGTGTATCAATTGTTAAAAATACCGACGTATCGCTTTGTCCGACGATGTTTAACTCCATGTTCGATTTGATATTGTCGTTGGCACGTGTAAAATCTGCAACCCATCGGCCATTTATCGGCACCGATTTGTCATCCAGCAGGAAGGATTTAAGATTTAGGTTGCTTTGGATTGCGGTTAAATCCGACGTTTGTGCAAAATTTACATGCCCTGAACAAATTCCTGATTTGATGGGAGTTTCTGCGGCAATTTGAGCCAATCGATCCAGCCGACAGACCACATAGCAATCCAAGGCATTGAGTCGCTTATTGTCTTCAAAAGAAAGATTGACGGATCCCGCTACGACTTCATTCCCATTACTGTCATTTATGGCTATGTCATTAAATGCTAACTCTGCAGCATTGCCAAAATTTAAGTCCGCTTGGCAGGAGACATTCACATTTTCTATATGCTTTTTGGAATTTTTGGTAATTGTTAAAGCATCAAATTTCAACAATGACTTTTCACTAGATTTTATCTTCCAACACCCTTCTACGGATGAAATGTCAAATTGACCCGAAATTATAGTGTCAATTTTGGTTGCTGATTTGGCCGTCGAAAATACTTTTGGATTAAATTTTTCAACCGTTACCCTGCATAGACTTTTCCCGGAGTTTAAAATATTTTTCGAGGCTAAATATCCGGCATCTTTATTCCAAATAACTATCGGATTCATGGAAGAAAGAGCAATTTTCCAAGAATCTTCTTTATCCTCACAGGTTGCTTCCATCGAATTTACCACCAATGTCCCATTTACCATCTTCAATACCACACCTCCGGATATTGACACATTAGGTTCCAACGATGGCAGGTAAGCTTTCGCAAAATTTTTACCAAGAATACAGCCACCATTGCCTTTCAACAACCCATTCCAATTTTGAAATTCAAACTCTCCACTCAGCCGTGCATTAAATACAATTGGTGGCAAAATCGATCCACCAAACGCCATCATATCGAGGGATTTTTCATATTCGATAAATAATCTTTGTTGGTCTTTTTGGTACTTTATTTCCGTGTTACATAATGTTTCGGTCCCTTCGTTGTTCCCTATGTGTAGGCGGTATAAATTTTCAGATGGTGTCACCTTATAAAGGGAGGTTATGTTAAACATTTTTTTGGATTGTTCCGTTGGGTTAAAAACTTCACAATCGCAGTCGAAGTCTATGTCTTCAATGGAAGCATTGATAGATTGGAAGATTTTTGCTTTACCATTAAAACCCAACTGCATGGGCGTTGTTTTGCCAACTGCTACATCGGACCTAATATCAACAATTGCTGCACTTAGAGGAGCAAAGCCGCTCCCGTCTAAAATGATCTCGGCAATGACATATTCATCAATGCATAGCAATCCATTAATCTTCATATGGTCAATGGTGACTTTTAGTGGAAATTTTGGTGATTTTACAAAGTCGATAACCCTATGAAATTTGGCCAACCGCTCTTGCAAATTTTTGTACTCATCCTTCCCGAGGATCGGAACCTTAGGACCCGGTTTGGCTGCCTCCTCTGGCCTTGTGTAGTTTATGAATACCTTATCCGCATTCATGTTGCTAATTTTCAATTCATGGAGAATTATTAAGTCTCGCAGGGACCATTTGACATCGAAATCTACAACCCGCAGATCGAGGTTTTTGGCTGAAAGAGCTAATTTGTGTATCTTGGCACCATTGAATCCGATGGATACCCTATCCACATAAACTTCATCGAAACGTCGAACTAGATAACGTTTAATCATGCGTGTTTGCACGTAGGGAACCCTCATGCTTAGGATTCCCAAACAAATCACCGCACATAACCAAAACAAAAATTTTAACTTTTTCATAAACCCACCATCAAGTTCCTAGGATAAACCGTATATTACATTTTTCAAATTTTCCAATGTTATATCGAAACTATTCATTAAATCTGCTGGTTGACCACTGTATCCAAAGGAATTTACACCCAGGACAATACCACTTAAGCCGACATATTTGTGCCATGGCATTGAAATTCCTGCTTCTATTGCAATTCTTTTAGTGCAACTTGGAGGTAGCACCAAACTTTTATATTCCTTTGATTGCCGCTCAAAAGCTTCCATGCATGGAACAGAAACCACCCGTGTGCCATCAAGCAATGGAGCTGCCTGCATGGCAAGACACAATTCACTGCCAGACGCAAGTACTATGCGTTCTAATTTTCCCACTTCTGCATGTGCGATGTAGGCTCCTTTTGGCACACCATTTCTTCGTTGGGCGACATTTATTTGTCCAAGATAAGGAAGTTCTTGCCTGGACAAAATCAATGCTGTTGGACGATTTATATTTGCCATGGCCAATTGCCAAGCTCCCACCGTTTCTTCATAATCCGCCGGACGAATTACATCCAAGTTAGGAAAGCACCTCAACGCTGTGAGGTTTTCCACGGGTTGGTGGGTCGGACCATCTTCTCCAACCGCTATCGAATCATGGGTAAAAATGAAAATCTGTCCAAGCTTTGCCAATGCTGACACCCGTATGGCAGCACGCATGTAGTCGGAGAAGACCAGAAATGTTGAACAGGATGGCCGGAATATCCCATCGTAGGCTACCCCATTCATAATTGCTGCCATGGCATGTTCTCGAACACCAAAATAGATATTGCGTCCCTGCAGGTTCTCCGATGAAAAATCACTGCCATCCTTTATATAATTCCCCGTCGAAGCAAATAGGTCCGCACTTCCCGTAATCATTGACTCATCATATTTCGCAATGGTCTGTAAAATTTTCCCGGCGGCGGCACGGGTTGATATCCTACCTTGGTTTGATGGTTCCAAAGCATCCAAAACGTGCACCATCGACGTTTGGTTATCGCCAAGCAGTACCTGTGCCAGGTCTGGATTTTCTTCCTGCCAGGCTTTAAACACTTCCAACCATGCTGCATATTTTTCTTTACATTCCGATTTTCTACGGGCAAAAAATCTTTTGGTGGCTTCGGAGACAAAAAATTTAGTGGATGGTAGTCCCATTTTTTGTTTGGCTGTGTCAATAAATTTTACACCTGCACTTCCGTGGGCCTGATTTGTCCCTGCAATTTCATCGATCCCAAGCCCGATGATGGTTTTGGCAATTATCATCTTGGGACATCGTGATGGTGAAAATTTTACGTCGTTGAAAGTCGTTATAAAGTCGTTCAAATCATTGCCGTTGGCTCGAACCACTTCAAAGCCATAGGCCCCGAACCTTTGGATGATATTTTCACTCTGAGATTTCGACAATTTGGCGTCCAGCGTTACATCGTTGGAATCGAAAATTAGTATCAGATTATCCAACTTCCAATGTCCTGCGAGGGAACATGCTTCCGCCGCAATACCTTCCTGAAGACATCCGTCGCCACATAGGCAAACGATGAAATTGTCAAAAATTTTATGTTTCGTGGTGTTAAATCTCGCCGCCTGTTTTTTACATGATAGTGCCATACCGACCGCGTTCGCCACACCTTGCCCCAGGGGGCCCGTGGTACATTCTATGCCGAGATTTTTGTTAAATTCAGGGTGTCCGTGGGCTATGCTGCCGGATTTTCTAAAATTTTTTATATCCTCAAAGGAGATATCATAACCCGCCAAATGTAGCCATACATACAAAAATATACTACCATGCCCAGCCGACAAAATAAAACGATCCCGGTTCATCCACGTTGGATTATCCGGATCAAACCGAAGAAGTTTTCCAAACAGGGCAGCTCCAATTTCAGCACATCCCATCGGCATACCCAGGTGGCCAGAATTTGCCGCTTCAATTGCATCCATGAACAACCCTCTGCTATCATCTACGATGGGTAATAGCTCTTTCATCGCCTATAAGATGATTTCCTTTCTTTCATGGGTCCGAAAGGTGTCGTTTGAGTTGAAATTTGCAAGCGAAAATACGGTTAACAGCCATAGTAGACCCGCAGTTCCTGCCACAGGACATGGATTTGTCAGGCCATTAATCGATTTAAGCCTTTTGGCAAAATTATAGTGTCGTTGTAATTGAAAAAGGCATGTTTGTGCAAGCAAAAGCTGGAAATTACAGGTGGAAAGTTGCAAGTAAAGGTGCCATTTTCAACGAAGATAACTATATACTCTCTTGATTATCTTGTTATGGGACTATACACCTAGGTTGAGCTCAGAATATTTCTGGATTGAGGTCGGGAAAATAGGGAGGAATAGCAGCCGGCGAAAGCGATGGTTTCCATTATCCTCCGCTGTTGTGAAATATGGCATTCATGGTAACCACCTGTCCAGGCTTCAGGGTGGGAACGAGAAGCTGTCCAGCCGGGCATTGCTTTCTAACCCTTCCTAAAGTCTTCCGTAGAAGGCATCTTCCCATCGCTTTGTACTACTCTGTACGTGATTGTTAAGTACGGTTACCATATATCTTCGTATAGGTTTCTATCAGAGCAATGTTCATAGCTAAAGAAGAAATTTTTACCTTTAAATTTGCCGCTTCGGCATTTTCTTCTGGAGAAGAGAGGTATTCTTTGCAAAAATACAGTAAAAATTCTGTATTTTTTTTAGCCTCTTCAGTGTTTGTTTTGTGGAGATCTTGGATATAGTCAGATGCGCCCTGTAAAAAATTTTGTTTGTTTTTTATATCCTTAAAAAATCTTTTGCCAATTGTTATGACTCTTTGATTCCCCTCTTGGGAGGAAATATTAAATTCCTTCTTTGCAAGTTCAACGTCGGTACTTGTTCCGCGAAAAAAGGCAAGAACGGCAGCGAAAAATTTACTGTACCAAGGAACGTTCCTCCTCTGAGGAATTTCGTTAATTATTTCCTTAAATGCTTCTATTTGTTCTTGATTGCCAACAGGTACTGGAACTAATACTGGAGTTGATACTGGAGTTAGTACTGGAGTTGATACTGGAGTTGATACTGGAGCTGATACTGGAGTTGATTCTGGAGTTGATACTGGAGTTGATACTGGAGTTGATACTGGAGCTGGAGCCAGGGTTGATACTGGAGCTGGAGCTGAAACTTGGGGCAGAAGATTTTGGTTAAATCCGTTCGGCCAAAAGCATTTTGGAACAGTGAATTCTCTATGGAGAGCCGCGAAAACGTTCTGCTTTCTTGCTTTCCAATACGGAATCGTCATCAGTTTATGATCATCTACCAGTTTTCTCAGTTCATCGTTCGGCTTCGCTAAAAGTTTGTTCGCAAACGTAACAGCTTCTTGAATATTTTCTGGTAGGTTACCCCCTTCAAGGGTTATTTCACTTTTTAAAAGGGTTCCTAATTGGTTCTTCAATTCTGTGACTATCGCTGTTACTTTTTCTATGCCACTAGACTCATATACACCTTCTATTATACTAACAAGTTTTTCAATTCCTTCATTTATGGTTTGTTTTGCTGCTGCCACATTGGAGGAGGAAGGGGCTTTAGGAACTGATACGGGACCTGCAACAGGGATAGACTTTGGAGTGGAGTTATTCAGTTCTGCGAACAAACCTTCCGCTTCTGCCTGGAGTTCACTGCTTATCCCGGCACTTTGAAAGATACGATGTGCTTCTTTTGTTATCCTGTCAGCTTTTTCAGCATTTCCATGGCTAGAACGGGCAACCAACCAGCGAAAGCAACAAATTTCATGGTTACTACGTTCCATCGGGTTTTTTGAATCACGCCGTTTAAGATTTGCATCAATCCACCTATTCGATGCCGATTGGAGTGGTTCGATGTCTCCATGCCAAAAATGAATCCAATTGATGGCATCTTCCTTTTTATCATTAAAGTCTTTAGCCTTTGTTGGGTCTCCTTTTAGCAAGGTCCCATTAACGTCGAAAAGGAAAGTATTTTCATCTCCTAGGTTTTGCTTCAAAGTTTTTGCTTCCATATTGGACACAACACAAAATTCATGCTTGCCGTTGGGTGTAATATGTAACACGAAATAGGTCGGTTCTTTGCGGAATGGTGAAAGAGGGTGTACTTCTCCTTCCACCACTTCCCTGAAATTTTTACTAACATGAAAATTATCCGGTAAGAGTTCGCCATAGTTTTGAATGGCGGGTCCAGTAGGAAATTTCCTGTTCGTTTGTATACTTTGCAAATCTTCCCTAGCCGAAACGGACTCAAAACTTTTAAAGTGGGCGAAAGAGGTACTCCTTTGGTCAATGCTAACATCTATGTTTCCTTCTTGTCGGATTTTTTGATTGGCAGAATTTTTTTGATATTTCAGATCAATGTCCTGTTCCTGGTCAACGTCCTGTTCCCGTTCCTGGTTGACATCTTTCTCCTGATCCACCTCGGCATCGAAAGTATGTTCATTGGTCTCAAACATTTCTCCAGAGAGGTCAGTTTGAGCGTCATTCAAAGTTTTCAAAAGCTTTCCACCATCACTACATGCTTTGTCTAGGCGTGATTTAATCTCCTTAAACACTGGATTCCGTTCGTGACTTTCCACTATATCGGAAAATTTTCCAAGCTGACCAGCATAGTAAGTCTCAATTTTAACACCACCATCCTGCGTGGTCTTATCCGCCGTAAATATTTTAGTGGCATCGGTTTGCGTTTCTTTTCGGAAAAAAGAAATAAACGCATTATAAACCTTACAGGCCTCCTCATATCGGACTCCCGTGGATTGTATGGCTTCAAGGATGATATCTTTATAGATTCCGTCTATCTTTGCCTTGTATGCTTTCATCAGTTGCTTTTTAAGCTTTTTCGCCTGATTTTCGGTCCCCCACAATAGAACCTCTTCAAAGGAAAAGGACTTTGTTGTTTTGCCATTATCTCCTTCTGCCTTTCTTTTAGCTTCTAGATACGATTGGGGAATGACGACATGCACACGCTGTCCTTCCAATAGCTGGCGCATGCGCATTGATCCCTGCGACAAATCACGAAGAGATGAAGAAGAAGGGTCTACCGTTTGAACGGCAAACGCTGTCGGCCGGAACTTCACATCGGTACCAACCATCCGTGCTTCATCATAGTAAACGGCAATTTGATCCGGATTAACCCCTGCTTTTTGTATATCTTCTTTGGTTGTCCCTGACAAAACGTGGATTGTCCTATCGGTGGACATTATGCAATATGTGCCTCCGGCACGGTCTTCGTATGGTCTGAAAAACAATACTCCCTGAATATCAATTTTGTTATCTGGGGCACGGTCCACATTTTTCCTTTCTATCCACGTCAGCATCTTCCGTGCAACGGTTTCTGCGTTGCTTGTTTTAAAAATACCGCCCGTATCGATGAGAGCTCGAAAATTTTGAAGATCCGATTGGGAGGCGATGGTATCAAGGACATTTTCCACTTCTGCACTTTCAGCTACAAATGTTCCGGCTCTCCCTGCCTTAAAATCTTGTTTCTGCTTGATTAGAATTTGTCCTTCCGTACCCACGTCTTCCTTCAAATGTTCGTTTAAGTCGGTAGGCCAGGTTTTGTGGTTCCAAACCGTTCCAGAACAAGCCACACAATCTCCAACAATGCCTGAAATTTGCATGGAACCACTGGTAGTCATCGCCGGATGGAATCTAAGGAACTCATCGCTGACGTATTCAAAGAGTAACAGTCTGGCATTGGGATTATTTGCAAGGTGCTTTTGTGCTTGACTAAGCAAGGCGTTATATGCTTCCGGCTGACCAAGTGCACGCTTTTCCAGTGCTTCTTTAAAGTTGATATATTTCAATCCTGTGGATGTCTCAAAGAGGGACTCCAATGTGAGTGTCTGTCGTACCCCATCGACAGCAAGCGATTTTTCCAGCTCGATTTTTCCCTGTATTTTTTTGAAAAATAGGTCGAGGATTTGGGCACCACCGGTAGCGTTGGAAAAAACCAATGAGGCATCGCTTCCATCAACCAAGCTCTCATTGTGCATGGCATGCATGAAAAAGCAGGCCATTTTTTCATATGGATTACCAAATGCGTTTTGAGATGGTTGTCCAACGGCAACGTAGGGGACGAAAACTGGTCTTCGCTCTACTTTTGGAGCACCACCGTCCTTGGACGATATGGAGAATTCTTGGATTGCAAACCCATAGTTACGGTTTGCTGACTTATTTCTAGTTTGTTGAAGCAACTCCGCCGTCAGCCCACGAAATATGGCTAATCGTTCGAGTATTTCCTTCTCTTTGTCATCATTGACAATAGACTGGAAAGGATCCTTTCCTGAATCCAAGGATTTGCCCTGCAAGATCTTTTTAAAGTCTTCCAGATTAAATTTTCGACTCTCCATGAACTGTTGCCAAGTCATGGTTTCGTCCGGTAATATCCTTTGAGTCCAAATATGTTCGGCAAGAATGCCCTGATGCTCTTCAAATTGGCCATCGCTGAGCATTGCCTGTTCATTTTTTGAAAGTCCGAAAAGGTCAAAACCATTGCCCCGCGATTTGTTCAGTGCAGCTATGTGGCGAAAGAAAGCAGCACCAGCGGCCCGTTGGGTTTGTGGTATTGGTTTCTCATGGCCGCTAGGAAAATTGACCTCCTCCATCACATTGAGGTTCATATCCGCTTCATCGCATATGCCCGTCGTTTCTGTTTTAAAAAACCCGAGAATGTCGCGTAATAGTTTGAATTTTTCTGAATCATTATTCTCTCTATTTTGGTTATTCAATTGTTCGCAGGTTTCTTGAAAGGTAAGCTGAAAGACATTGAGTAAGCTTGTCCTAGCAATGATCACCTGATGATTTTTCTTTGCCGCTTTGAGGTTTTCTAGTATCTGTTTCAATTGTTCGACGTCTTTGAGCTGATTACGAGTAACGTCGAGAACCATAACATCCTGACCAAATCTGGAACGCTGGTATTCTCCAACGTTACCGACAACCGATTCAAACTGAGACGAATGGGAGAGAATCACCGGCACGGACATTTGTTGCCGACGCGATATATGGAAACACAAAAGAGAGAGAAGCACCGCCGTTTTACCTCCCCCCATGATCAACTGAAAAGCTTTCGTGTCACCCGAAAAAAGACCTCTCAATAGCTCTGCTTGCTTGACATAGGGGCGAATACCGGAGAGTGATTCGTAGATCATTAATTCATCGCGGGTTATTCCGGAACCCACAACTTCCGCCACTTTCCCATAAAAATCCTTATTTGTTTCATCGGAATCGTACAATTCTTGCTGTGCTGCAATTTCACGATTTAATGCTAGGTATGCAGCACGCGTTTGCACGGTCAGACTGTTGTTCGGGCCTTCGGCCAGTTTTTTTTGTAGGGATTGAAGCTCTCTTAATTTGGCACTGATTAGTTCATTTTTTTGAAGGATGCTTGTTGTCAGGAGATAACTCCGTGCCGTTGCGAGGAACTCTTTATATTGCTCACAGGAAATGGTGATGTGTATTTTTCCTGCAAGGAAATTAAGGGAGACAGGTTCCCTACCTTCATCCATGGAAGGTTTTCCCCTATCAAGCATGAGCTCGATTAAAATCGGCATCATGTTTTCCGACGGAATTGTCCCTGCGGCTATGTGGGTTGAGAAAATTCCGTTGTAAAGTGTTTGAAGCTTTTCATGTGTCGAACGTTGCTGTTCTTTTAGAGTAGCCTCACACTCTTCGAGTGCTTTTTGAATCTTCTCTGAAGCATCCGTTTTTGCTAAGTCTGCATCTGGTGGAATAAATGCCATGTCTTCGAGCACTTTTTTTCTTCCTTCTTCGATCTCTTTTTCATAGCGTGAGAATTCTTTTCTTGAGACAGAGCTTCCATTTTTAGACTTTTGTTCCGCACCCAGAAATGTAAATGGGGAGTCTTTTTCTTCTCCTTCCAGCGAATCTCCGACTGCCCCTTGCCGTGGTTTCGGGTTGAGGGAAGAAAAATTTTCCCGCAGGGTGGAAAAAGCTTTTTGTTCCCCATCGCTTACCTTGTCTCTATTTCCACTAGTTGCGCCGCGCGTCACAACGGACACCGCCTGAGTTTCGTCCTGTGCGGCGGTTGAATGTTTGGAGGCAAGATTATGGATGATAAATTTCTGTTGGGTTTTCCAATTTTCTTGATCACGCTTAACCCGGGAACTTCTATCATTTTCCATGAAAATTCTATCGGGTAGTTTTTCTAATAATGTTTCTTTTTGTAAGGGTGTGAGGGCGAAGATCGGAGGATAATATGCTTCTTCTCTCCACATTTTAATAAATTTATTTTTGATTAAATCGGTGAGATCGCGGTCCAGGTCACGTTGACGTGGATTCTTCGCCCTTATTTCTTTAATATAATTTGAAACAAAGTCACTAACATCCGTATCTATTTGGAACCATTTCAAAAGGAGCTGCATGTGTATGGCAGCAGCCAAAGGTGTATTATCAAAATCATCCCGGATAATATCGAAAAACATCTTTCTAATGGCATTATCTTCTTTACTTTTGCCCAACATCAACCCTTGTGGCATGGCATTAAGAAGTCCAAGTGCCTGTGTGTAATTTTTTTCACGCAAGGCACGGGAAATCAGCGTTACAGCTGTATGGGTGATCGCTTTAGGGTCGGATTCCGGGATACTAAACTCACCGTAGCGTCCAGCTTTATTCTTTGACCAACGAAGAAAATGGGATGGCACGGTTAGGGTGTCTTCATTGAAAGACAGCTTACTTGGTTCAGAACAGCCAAATAGCCCATATGGGTTGTTTGAAAAATTTGCTTCTTTTGCTTTATGGTTGGCATCAAAGAACTCCTTTGCTTCTTCCTCGTCCTGTATTTCCTCTGGAAGCAAAAACATAAAATTTTGAGTAGTTAAGCTGCTGGTGGTTTCCTGAAAAACAAGGTATTTGTTTCCAAACCCCATTGGATTTTCGGTGCCTTTGATAGAAGTATTGCCAAGCCCCTCTCCTCTTTCTTCTTGCAAGAGCTCCGTAAATTCTTCATGGGAAACAAGTTTCATGTTTGGGTTGCTGGCAAGGACCCACTTATCATTCATTCTTTGCAATTTTATTGGCTTACCATGGTATTGGAACGCGGTTAATTCCAAGGTGTCGTCTTTTTTGTGGAAAATACCATCCAGGTTTAGGTCTTTTTGACAGAAATGTGACAATCCAGGAATTTCATTGAAATCTAGGAACATTATTTCTTCTTTTGGGTCGATTGTTTGGCGATCGGATAGCTTCCCGGCAGCAAATTTAATTTTCTCACCCTCTCTTATTGCACAGTAAGCAATTTCCTGTCTTCCCGTGCGTTCGTGAAATTCGTAATAAGTCTTTCCTTCTTTCTTTATCCCCCAACAGAAGTAGTTTTTAAAAAGATGGTGATTCACGTTCTTTGGGTTACTCGTATTTGGATTAGCAATCAGCAATTGCATACCGGCCTTATTTCTAAATACGGGAGGATTGCCGTTTTTGATAAAAAATACTTCTCCTTTGTGGATTCCGGATGTTGGCTCTATTTTTATGGTTCCATCTCCCATTTCTTCACTCTTTACGACATCCTTATCTTCGACACCAAAAAATTTACAAATTTCACTCCGAAGATTTTGATTTTGAATTAAGCTTTCGATACTTTTATTGGATGAATTGTTTTTAAGGATATTACTTGTCCCGTTAATAAAATCGCAGACATAACCACTGTCTTTTTTGAGACACATGATCTCTGGATCCCACTCACAGAAAAGATCCGTATTACTATTTTCATAGTTTATTTTGGTGCGTTTTTCCCGATTTAAAGCGAGGGCATCGGGTGTTATTTCCGGTAGTTGGTGCGAATGTTCTATTATGTCACAGGTGGCCAAAGCAACATGATTGACAAAAAGGTGATCACTCTTAGACGAAGCATGCTTAGAAAATCCAATGGTAAAGTCTGAACAAAAACGTCTCAGTTCTGCGCCTATTAAATTATTTGAAAACGTCCATCGACCAGATGCACTTCTACATTCTGTCAAGCTAGCTATTACATTGGCACTCCATTTGGCCGATAATTTTTCTGAACCTCCGACGAGTTTACTCTGCTGGCTCGCTAGAAAAAGCTTCAGTTGTGCGATCTGTTGACGAGCTAGCTGGGCATTTTCATCGTCTTTCACATTTTGAAAAAGGACTTTTTCATTGAGGCTATCTAGGATATTTTCCAGTGTTTGCTGGGCCACTTGATTAATTTTCGATTTGGTATTAGAATCAATTTCATCTCCTTGCCCAAGCATGGTAAGTACCTTCGTTATCGCGGTAACACACACAGCCATTGCTTTTATACGGTCTAGATTATATGACAGGATATGTTTTTGATCCCCTACCCCCAAGTTGAATAGCTGCCAGGACGATTGAAGCCATGTTTGGTTTAAAAAATTCATGCACCCTTCGGCCAATTTTTGTGCATCTTCCGGGGTTTTAATACCATTGGAAATGATATCCAATGATTTTGGGGAAGCTAGCAACCCCATCACCACAAGTTCTATCGAATTTGATGACGAATTATTTTGCTCCCTTAGGTTGTCAACGAATTCGGATGGACGATTTCCAATAGCGGCCAAGACCGAAAGTACAAAATCTAAAGGATTTTCCGCGTCCCTCACATTACATTTTTTTAGATTGGCTGTGAGGCTCGTTGAATTTTGATCGGCAATTAACTTATTGCGACCTTCCTCCTTAACGTCACGATCTTCTACTCCATCAAATGCCCCACTTGATAACGTATCAAAATTACCCCTCCCTCTGTATGGAGAGAGTGTAAGAATCGGGTTTTTCATCTGCAAAACAGTGTTGCCAAATTGATCTCCTTTATTATAAGGAGAATGAAATCTAAAAAAATTAGGTGAGTTTAATGATTGCAACTTTGATGGCTTCCTACATTGAAGGGACCGAAACATTTCATTGAATGAGACAAAATGGCTAAGATCTCTCAAGCCACAAATGGCATATGGGGTTGGGGTCCATAGATAATATGCTTCGGGGAAACCAAGCCCATCAAAAATTTTCTTATCTGTGGGTTTTTGCTCATAACCAATAACACCAGCCATGGTTTTTGCATAACGATTTCCATGTTTGGGTATGTTTCTTAAAATTTTTAGGCATGGTTCTGGGTCAAAATCTAAAATTTTCCTATCAATTGTGATATCTTTTCCCCACTGGTCTTGCAAAGTTTCCTCGGAGGATATCATTAGGTCTCTTATTTTTGAATCACCTTCGTCTACTAGATTGCTCACATTAAAAAGGGGCTTATAATCTGTATCTAGTTTTGTTTGGCAATCTTGAAAAACAGCACAAGCTTTTCCTTCTAGATTTCTCCCACTTACAGAGACATAGCCTAGGGCACTTTCAACCATCGTGGCAATGGCACCAAATTCTTGTACAAGAGGTTTATGATCGCCTAATTTTTTAGTTTTTGTATCAAAATCTAGATTTAATCTGCCACAAACACTGGTTCGAGCTTCACTCCTTCCCGTGATACTCCTTTCTAGGCGGGCGATGGTACATTGGCGAAAAAACCCCACTTCATCATTATTAAAATCCTCATCTGGTTGACGAGAATTTGCCATCGTACCCCTCATCCCGATGGGATAAAATTCCTCATTTGCTGCTAGCTGCAAGGCTTTTAGCTTCGCTAGGTTTCTGATGTTTGCTTCTATTATGTCACGTCGCTTCGTCAGTTCCTCGTTTTGGTCTATCCCGGGCCATTTCTTGACTTCAGCAATTTTGGTTTCAATTTGACCAATAGCTTTCTTGACCTCTTCTTCTTTTGGCACTCTAGCCTCAGACAGCTCTAGCTGTTTTTGGCCCAATGATCGTTCTTTTAAAGTTCTCGCACCCGCCGCTTCTGTATAGACCTTGCTCGCTGCATTTTTTTTCTCAACATATTTGGCGGTAATGCTAACAACAATCGGTTCATGAATTTCATCCGTATCATTACCATTATCAAAAACTTCTTCCAGAATGGTATTAATCTCATCATCCGTTAGGCAATCATCTTTAAAATACTCCCTAATGTTCCCAATTATATCACTTTTTCGTCCTTTAATCTCATCGATTTCTAAGCCTGACAAATAGGAAAGTTTGTCATAAAGGGCCGTATACGTCCTAAAATCACTGAACCTACCCCCATTCACAGAATAAGTAAAGCGATCCAGTTTCGATTTTGCCTCTTCGACTTTATCTGTCAGAGCTTTAACCTCCCCCTCCAGAGCTTTAACCTCTCCCTTCAATTGGCTTATTAACGATTTTGATTGATTTATGTCTAAAATTTCTCTTTCTCGAGCTTTCAATGCTTGTAGAGCTCTGTCAAGGTCTTTCAGGACTTCTTCTTTTCTCTGAGTCTTTATGATTTCTACCCCAATATCTCTTAGGCCTTCAAAACTTTTGTCCATAGCCTCCGATGTTTTTGTAATTTTGTCATTTAATTCCCCATAACTTTCTAAAAAGCTCCTATAATCTTCCCCCGAAAGGAGTGTGGCAAAAATTTTTTTTACTGACTCGGGAACCTTAGGGTTGGAATCTCCAATAACAAACTTACCATTCGGACTATCAAGGTGAGAAAATTTACGAAGTTCTTTCCTGCGATCCATCGATTGCTTGTCGTAGCAATGATCTTGACTCCTTATCTCCGGAACTTGGATTACAATTTCATCAGGGTTCAGTTCCAAACCTGTTACGCCCGGATGTGCGTCACGTAATGCTTTGTTGCGACGGCTTACCACTTCGCGGTAAATTTGCAAGGAGTGGGCTTGTAACGTGTAGATTAGATTTTGTTCGTCAACGGAATTTACTTCTTCTGCATTAGGATCAAAATCATTGGGACCCGTACTTTTGCGATTTTTCTCCTTCAAGGTATAAAGAAATTCCGCAATTGTATGATAACATCGAAGCGATCTGATATCAAGCTGCTCATCGGATTTTAAAGCTTCACCAATGTCGACTTTAAAATTTTTATTCAAAATCAAAGAACGAATCGCATTACCGATGTAATTCTCATATTCCGGTGACAGAATAAGTTTATACTCGGCCCAACAACTGCAAAGTTGTGAAAGTTTGGTTACGGCCTCTCGTGTTCCTTGTTGTGTATCCTGTTCAATCAAGCTACTAATCTCACTTAACCTTCTTTGTGCCTCGTTTCTTATCGTGTACTCTGTAGCTGACATTTCCTTACCACGAACCCTATTTTCCCTTACTGTGGCAGGTGCGGGAAGGGTTTTTACTATCTCTGTGGCGCTCTGCAAATTTTCTACCGGAATGAGTGGATTGGAGGTACTTGTTCCAATACCATTCTGAACTTTTGCTCGGTGAATCTGTGCTCGATATTCTGCAAATTTATCACGGATGTTTTTCAGTTTATTGTTTGGTTCAGCACTACACCGTTTTTCGACATATTTTTCGTAATAGCAAACATTGGCTTCTAGTATGCGTTCCAAAAATCTTATCTTTGCGGAATCCACATTGGAATCTATACCTTTAAAGGCCGATTCCATGCTCTGCATTCGACAGTAAAAGTCCAATACACGAGCCGCACTGGAAGCTTTTTTACCATTTTGACTTCTAGTTGTTTCATAGAGTACTCCATATTGTCTGAGAACCAAATAACGCATCATGGCGTTAAGCGAAGCATAGGTACAGTTCCCGCCGACCTGTGCACGCATAAAAGTAAAATTATGAATGGGGTCATTTGGCTTTTTGAGTGTAATCTTTTCGGTCGTATTGCCTGATTCAGTCTCATAGGTAATTTTCCCCTGGTACAGATCATGGCACATAGCCTGATACGATTCCATATTTTTGGCTTTTTGGATATATAGGATCCCTTTCAGCAATTTTTCGAGTTTATCGTCGTCTAGGTCGGAAAAAACACAGGCACAGGGACACTTGTCTTTTCCGGAGTTATCTTCTGTTATGCTTTCTGCTCCAAGACCAGTGTTATGAAATGTAACCTCCCACTTCCCCGTATCTTTGTTATGTGCGACGGATACATTTGTTGCATGGCCACTACCCTGACTTGGGCTCCATGAACAATAGAATAAGCTCATGGGGGGTTTATCCTTGATCAGTTTTTGGAGCTTTGAAATAGAACTACTAGAGGCCATATCCCAACTAGTCTCCTCGATTAAGCCTTTAAGCTCCTGCAAATTTTCCATTTGTTGAGAAATTTCAGAAAGGTCAGGATATCCCATTTCTTTGGCGAAATCTTTAAATTCTTCGCTTGTAAGCCATGTTTGAACTTGTTCGTCCATTGATTTTTGGTTGGCTCCCTCCAACCCGGAATTATTATGAACTTCACCTAGGGCTATATTTGCTGTAATTTCGGCCTTGAACGTTGATCCACCTGTTACTCTCATACTCATAGTGGAAAGATATTTTATATAAAACTGTATTTATGTCAATAAATTTATAATAGTCCGGCTAGACAAGCGACTAGAAATTGATAACTTTTATCCACTTGATGTCTTATGGGAACACTGTAGACTCTGGGAACAGCAGCGTCGTTGCTGAAGCTGTAGAAAATTTAATTCCACAGCCTGAAGTGAAAATTTTAGCGAGTGCCCAAAATAAGCCTGGACCGCCCGGCCGAAAGGGGGGTGTATCCCCTTCCATTTGCCCTCCGGCAGAATGCCTTAAAAACCTTGCCTTTACTTGAGTTGAACCATGTCTGTATGGCCAAAAATTCACCCACTTTCCCGCCCTTTCCTTTTTTCCTATCTTTTTTTCTTGCAAAGATCATCTACGGACACAAGAATTCTTGTCAGTTTTAGGGTTGTTTTGTTCATCAATCTTCCCTAAGATTTTTTCACTTTTTTCTCTTTTATTTTGAGTTTCGCGTTTTCTTAAAAAAAATGGCATCTTATTCGAGAGAGTGTAAATATTGTATGGACATTCTAACAAAAATTATCATCAAAATTTTTCCATGAGAAACTGTTATAAAGGTTTTGGGAATATCATTTTTGCAATATCTTGTTTCGTCTTGGACAAAACTTTGTTTCGGAAACAGTTAAATTGCAAAACCAAGAAATGAGAACTTTATGGAAAAATCATTGATTATTTTAAAGCCCGACTGCATGCAAAGGAAACTGGTGGGGCAGGTTATTTCGAGGTTAGAAAACGCAGGACTGAGTCTTACCGCATGCAAAATTATGCGATTGGACGATGATTTACTTAGGGAACACTATGGCCATGTGGCTCATTTGTCATTTTTTCCAGAAATCATAGAGTTCATGAGCTCTATTCCTGTCATGGTGATGATTTTTGAGGGAGAAAATGCAGTGGAAAGGGTAAGAAATATTCTTGGGCCAACCGATTCGCAAAAGGCACCTGCCGGAACCATCCGTGGAGATTTTGGACTAGACAAAACACACAACATTGCTCATGCTTCGGACAGTAAAGATTCCGCCGAAAAAGAAATGGCAAGATTTTTCAAAT
This sequence comes from Puniceicoccales bacterium, assembly GCA_031281895.1. Taxonomy (GTDB): domain Bacteria; phylum Verrucomicrobiota; class Verrucomicrobiia; order Opitutales; family JAIRKQ01; genus JAIRKQ01. Next base: position 23,862 of record JAITET010000067.1, read on the forward strand.
GACGTTCTTTTTGGAAATTTTCCAAGGGAATTTATCATTTTCACAGCTGCTCGAGTGGTGAAATTGGCAAACACGCCAGACTTAGGATCTGGTGCCTAACGGCTTGAGGGTTCGAGTCCCTCCCCGAGCACCA
>JAITET010000075.1 GCA_031281895.1 Puniceicoccales bacterium
TTTAAAAATTTCTTCGGCGAAACTCTTTCCCGTTTTCGCTCCCAACAATCCGCTTATTCTGCTATTTGTGCGGCTATTATTGCCTTTAACTTGGGCCCTTTATTTTGAGATTCGCGTAAAGAAATTATTATGAAAAACTGGTTTTAAGATGACTTTTTTTTAAAAAAGTTATTCTCATACGGATAGCCTTTGGGTTGGAAAAAATATAATAAAAAAGTTTTACTAAAAATGACAAAAGCAACGCAAATAACGGTAAAAGCAACGCAAATCACCAAAAATAAAAATGCGACTCTTCGTGAAAGTATTCTGCCGAATGTTTGGTGGAACAGGTTTGATTTGCGTTTTGGCGGCGACTATGATTTGTGGGAAGTAAAAAGCGATTTTGGTACCCATTTCATCGCCAGCCATTTGGACGGGGAGCAAATCCTAGTATCAATGTATCTGCGCCGTATGAGCCCAAGTATTTTTGACGAATTTTTAAAATTTCTGTTTCGGTATTACAAAAACGCCAAATCGGTTTATATTCTGCATTCCTATACGATGTGCACTGGTTTAGAAACGATGGAACACGCACATATTGAATTCCCGAAAACGATGGAAGAGTTCGATGCACAGTTGTCGCACCTAGTCAGATATAACACCAAGCGGTATCCAAATAAAATCCGCAAAAACTTTGGAGATTATGAAATAAAGCGTTGGCCTATTGCCGACACTCCCCAGGAAATTCACAACAAATATAAAGAGTTCAAACTGGCGACGCACGGTAACATAGATAATGTCGCCATGACTATGTGCAGTGAAGTCTGGGCCATGTACATCGGCGAAGATGTCGCGGCGGTTTTGCAGATTTCCGATACTTCGGGGGGAAGGGATTTATTCCTGACGAATATAACCTATAACCAAAAATACGCAAAAATGTCACCCGCCAATGTGCTTTTTTACGCCGCAATTAAATCCTGCATAGAACGCGGAGCCCAAAGAATGTTCCTTTTCAAGATGATGGAGTACAAGCGGCATTTCAACGGAATCGGAACGACCACATGGACAGGAACCTTGCCACGTGAGCAGTTTGTTTATCCGCATTGGGTTGAAGTTTTGGCAAAATTTCCGCACTGGACACACAAGATTATCAAGTTTTTATTGCCTCACAGGCGCCATAAGCGGGTATTTTCCACCCTAATCCACAGGGAGCAGGAGGAATGGCTCTATCTGACGGACAATGATATAGGATACAATAACACTGATCGGCATTCGCTATCGCCCAGCATTTTTCTGCCGAAAATTATGCCTGTTTTGAAGAAGTGGCACGGAAAAGTTTTTGCCGACATTGGCTGCGGCGACGGCTTCGTTTTGTCGGGGGTTGCATCACTATTTAAGCGAGTGATCGGTGTTGAATATGATCCAAGAATTGCTGAAATTTGCCGTGCCAAGAAAATAAAAAACGCCGAGATTTACAACTTTGATGCGGTAGAGATTCCAAACGAAATTATGGACGCGATAGATGTGTTCTATATCTATAATTCGTTCCATGGAGAAACTTTTGAAAGGTTTATTGAAAACGTGAATTGCTCGCTTGCCCGCCATCCACGCGAGTGTCTTTTTATCTACGCAAACCCTACCTGTCTGGAATTTAGCAATAGATTAAAGGGATTCAAGATAACGCAAGAAATCCCGGCAGGCGGAGCATTCAATGTACTGATTTACGAATTTGGTGCGAATCACTTGGCTTTCCAATTCACGATGTAACTCATTGTGGTATAATTCTGCCAAGACGCATTGCGACGATGTTCATTCTAGTCGGTGAAATCGTGTGTCCACGAATAAATGCTGGAGGAGTACATAAACCATTTTCTTTAAAAACTCATATATGGTCATCTTCGTTGAAAATGGTACCTTTGCTTGCAACTTTCTACCTGTAATTTCCAGCTTTTGCCTGCACAAACATGCCTTTATGACTACATCGCCCTACGCACTGCCTCCGTCGCTTTGGTATATCCGTATAGTATTTGTCCCATGGTGACTCCTTTAGTTTTTTTAGTAATTCGCATTCTATCACTTTTTTTCTCCATTACAACATGGGCCTATACAGCTAGGATAATAAATTTTGTGCATTTAATATTTTCTCTATCTAAATTTTCCAACGGTTATCCGATAATTTATAGCAGCATGGGTGCAAGTTATGTTGACTGTTTTGAGGATCTCACTATGGAATATTACCATTGAAACAAGGTAAAATACATTGAAGGGATATAAGAGGGTAATTTTAAAGTTTAGTGGTGAGGTTTTAAAAGATAAAACCAATGAGTCGGCAATTAGTTTTGGGACTATCCACGCCCTATGCAAAGAATTGAAAATTCTCCAAGAAATTGGACTGGAAATTGGTGTTGTGATAGGTGGAGGTAATATTTTCCGAGGGATGTCCGAGAACGAAAAATGGGGCTATGACCGCATCACAGGGGATTACATGGGCATGTTGGCAACCGTAATAAATTCTATGGCAATTGCAGATTTTTTGAGGAAGCTTGAAGTGGCGGTGGAGGTTTTTTCTGCATTTCCCCTGTTGAATGTCTGCGAAACATATTATCCAAGATATGCCCAAAAGGCCATGGATGACGGAAAAGTTGTATTGCTCGCAGGGGGAACCGGCAGTGCATTTTTTTCAACGGATAGTGCTGCTGCTCTTAGGGCGAACGAATTACATGCGGATGTTATTATAAAGGCGACAAAAGTTGATGGAGTTTACGACAAAGATCCCAAACATCACCGCGATGCTGTTAAATTTGATAAAATTTCATTCCAAGAAGTCCTTCTACGACACTTACGAGTTATGGATTCTACGGCATTTTCACTGTGTATGGACAATAATATACCGATAATTATCGTGGATGCCCAGAAGGATTTGAAAAATATTGGGCGTGCTATCCGGGGCGAAATGGTTGGTACTACAATTTCAAATTTTTAAATATTTAAAAGATTTTCAATCGATATGGATATAAATGCAGAAATAAAAAAGGCGAAAACAGCAATGGATATCGCCGTAAAACATACCTTGACAGAATTCAATTCATTGCACACAGGAAAAGCTTCTCCTGGGATGGTTGAAAATTTATCCGTCGAAATATATGGATCTGTGTCAAAATTGCGTGAAATTTCTGCGATAACAACTCCGGACGTAAAGACTATACAAATCCAATCGTGGGACAAGGAAAGTGTCAAAGCAATTGAAAAAGCAATTTTGGCAGCTAATTTGGGAGTTACACCCATTGTAAATGGGATGATTATTCGCTGTGTTATGCCCGAAATGAGTAGGGAACGCAGACAAGAGTTGAGCAAGGTAGCAAATGGCATGGCAGAGGAGGGGCGTGTTAAAGTTCGTTCCATTCGTCGAGACACCATTGAGATTTTCAAAAAAGCCAAAAAAGATGGAATAATCAGCGAAGACGACTTGAAACGGCTAGAAAAAGATGTTCAAAATATCACCGATGCTGCAATAAAAGAAATCGATAGCAGTCTTAATCTAAAAAGTTCCGACCTGATGAAAATTTAAATATCCTTCTAGGGCGTATAGTCCCATATTGTAGTAGAGAGGATTGATTGCATGGATTTTATGGGGAACTACAGCGATTAAATCGCTCAAAAATAGAGCAGCTTCCTTCTTACCTTGTCTTTCCTGTGAGCTTTACGCATCCGTGTAGTACTTACCCCATGGTGATTCTTTTAATTTTTTTAGTAATTCGTATTCTGTCACTTTTTTCCCCTCCATTATTCCTCTCCATTACAATATGGGACTGTGCACCTAGCTTCCTTCCTGAGGGCGTAACATGGGGAAGAGTATCGTATCTCTGATGCTAGCGGCTCCTGTTAACAAAATGACCAATCTATCTATTCCGATGCCCATGCCACCCGCCGGAGGCATGCCATATTCCAAAGATAATAAAAATTCATTGTCCAGGTTGTGTTTTTCTTCGCCGATTTGCTT
>JAITET010000093.1 GCA_031281895.1 Puniceicoccales bacterium
TACTTTTTTTTACAAACCTCAAGGCTTTTCTTTCTTTTTTCATTGTATCATGGGAAAAATTTTACATACCTTCTTCCCATGCCGGCAGGTGCCATTTCCCAACTCATGGGCTTCATCTATAACCCTGACTTCAAAAACGATGGTCAGTCCGCCCTCCTCAAGTTCCGGTTGGGCGTTTCCCGCTATGACTTCCCTTCAAAAAAGACCGTCATGGACTTCTTCACTCTCACCGCTTTCGGCAAGTCTGCCCAGTCCATCAACTCTTCCATAGCCTCAGGCGCGAACTATATCTGCTGCTTCTGCGATGTTAAAGTTTCCAAGTACTTCTCAAAGTCTGGCACACAAGTCGAGCATGTTGAGTTCATCATCCACGACTTTAGGACTTTCTCAGTCCAAAAATCTTCTCAACAGGAACAAACCTCCACACAGCAATCCACCAACGCCACGGGATTCCCTAACTCCCAACAGCTTCCCAGTGGACAGCAATTTCCCAATACACCGGGACTTCCCTCTTCCCAGTTTAACTCCAGCCAAGACAGCACTCACCAGAATTTCACTAATCCCTACCAGCAAAACTTTAGACCGGACAACTCCCAACAGGATTTCCAAAATTCTTTCTTCCCTAACTCCCTCGCTTCCCAACCTGACCCTTTCTAAAAAGGGGGTTCTAAACCTTGCCATGTTGACCTTTTTAGCCCAGGATATAAAAAACTTCATACGTTCCTTAGGGTGCTTTTTTCAACGATGCCTATTTCTGCTCTGAAAATTTCCCTCTTCTTTTTGTGGAATTTTGATTTTGGTGGAATATTGGTGGATTGACCTTTTCCTAATGCCCCCTTTGATACTTACTCAATCCCCCGCAAGGTCTGTGTTTATGGGGCTTTGCGTACTGGCTAATAAACCATAGGTCATGGTCAGGGCGACTGGATTTGAACCAGCGACATCTACGTCCCGAACGTAGCGCTCTACCAATCTGAGCTACGCCCCGTGTGAATTAAATGATAACCATTTGCATCAGATGAAAAATTACGATCTTTGCAAGCCACATGTTCGGACCGAATCAACCTATGGACACTACAGTTATTTATTCCTGACTCCAGCGTAAACAATGTATGTGGTGCTCGTAATTATTACCAGCGATCCCCATATGGTATTTTTGCTGGGAACTTCATTGAATAGGAAAAATCCAATCCCTGTGGCTAAAATTAGTTCCAAATATCTAAAAGGGGCCACCGTCGACACATTCACTCTTTCGAATGCTCTCAAAATACAATATAATAGCAGATTGGCTCCCCCGCCGAGCATTGCAAATAATACAATGTCTCGCAATGATGGGACTATCCATCTGAACAATGCAAATGGTAGGGCAAAAATAAATGTCATGGTTGCCGTATAAAATACCATCTGGAAAACACCTTCATTGGTGACAAATTTTTTGTTGATGATGTCAAGGGCAGCAAATAGCATGGATGACAACAATAATAGCATGGCCGCAAGTGTGGCGAATTCTTCATTTTTTGGTTCAAAAATATAATAGACCCCTCCAAATCCGACAATCGTGGCAATGATACTGTCAAGCCTAATTTTTTCTTTTAAAAATATGCGGGCAAAAATCAGTGTAAATAAAGGGATAACAAAGTTCAAAGACATAACAGTAGCGATCGGTAATTTATGTAATCCGTGGCAGTATAACGACATCGCAACCAATAGAAAAATCGCACGAATTATGTGTAGCCTTGGCATACGCATAAACATACTTCCGATGTTTTTCCCCGAAACCCCAAGCAAAGCCAAAAATAATGTGGCAAAACCGTACCGGAAACATACAATTTGTGCAAGGGAATATTCGGCCCCTAAAAACTTCATCAGAGTATCGTTGGCAACCCCAATGGTAATGCTTAATAAAAACCAAGTAATTCCGCAAAGGTAATCTATTTTCCTTTTGTCTACATGCATCGCTAGGAAAGTTGTGATATGAACTGTTAAGTCAATGGATTTTTAAAAAATTCAAAATACAGGAGGTTTCCCCAGTTGTATAGTCCCATATTGTAGTGGAGAGGATTAATTGTGAAAGAATCAGGATTATTTTTCCAGGAATTAAGGATAAATTCGTAGGGTATCAGTCCATTAATCGATTTAAGCCTTTTGGCAAAGTTGTATGCGTTAATAAATGTTTGTAGATGTTGTCGCAGTTGCCGATGGGTATCATGGTAATAGCGATTAACCGTGGCTTCTTTGATTGTTTTGTTCATGCATTCTACCTGTCCATTAGTCCATGGGTGTGCAGGCTTGGTTAACCCATGGTCCACATTATGTTCATCGCAAATTCTACCAAAGATATGGGGGAAAGCATACTTTTGATGCTTGAGGTTAGTAAATTGCTGTCCGTTATCCGTTAGGATTGTACGAATTCTGTAAGGAACTAGAGCGATTAAATTTCTCAAAAACAGAGCAGCTTCCTTCTTGCCTTGTGTTTCCATAGGCTCTCCATGGGCAAATTTGTTAACCGAATATCGCTCAGCCAACTTGCTTCGAGCTGGCTGGCTGCACTCTACTTTTCTTCCCTCCTTGTTATCCAGATCTTAACCCCATCGAAAAATTTTGAGCAAATTTTAAAAGAAAACTTGCCTCCATCCTCCACCTCTTCCACTCCTTTGACGATGCACTTTACCATGCCTTTCTCTGCCTCCCTTAAGGGGAATGACTATAATTATTACCCGATTGCTTTTTCCGTTTGCATGTCAATTAGGCGTTTCATTTCAATGCTATATTCCATCGGAAATTCCCGCACCAAATCATTGATGAATCCGTTGACACTTAGGCTCACGGCTTGGGCTTCTGGAATGCCTCGCTGTTGCATGTAGAAAATTTGTTCCTCGCTGATTTTTGACACACTGGCTTCATGTTGGACGACATTTTTATTGCCGGTAACATTAATTTTAGGGAAAGTCGCAGTTTTACTGGTCGGATTTATCAAAAGTGCATCGCAGACGGTATTATTTTTACAACCCTTTAAATCCTTTGCAATATTGACAACTCCCCTATAGGATGCCATACCTCCGCCGAAGGAAACAGATTTTGATACAATATTCGAAGAAGTATCATCGGCGATGTGTATCATTTTTGCTCCGGTGTCTTGGATTTGGCCGTCAGAAGCAACCGCCAAGGACAAGAATTCGCCTTTGGCATTTTTCCCTGCTAGGTAAATCGCCGGATACTTCATTGTCAAGCGGGAACCGATGTTACAATCAATCCACTTAATTTCCGAATTTTCATGGGCAACACCACGTTTAGTCACCAGATTGAAAACATTATTCGACCAGTTCTGGACGGTAATGTACTGAATTTTTGCATTTTTCATGGCAATGATTTCTACAACGGCGGAATGCAAAGTGGACGTTTCAAATTTCGGAGCAGTGCACCCTTCCAAATACGTCACTTCGGCACCTTCATCCACACTGATCAGAGTACGTTCAAATTGCCCAAATCGTTCTGAATTTATTCGAAAATATGCCTGCAATGGCTGTTTCACTTGAACATTTTTGGGGACATAGATGAAACTACCACCACTGAAAACGGCGCTGTTCAAAGCACTGAATTTATTATCCGCAATGGGAACAACCGTTCCGAAATATTTCCGAAATATCTCTGGAAATTTGTTCAATCCTTCCGTCGAATTGACAAAAATTACACCCTGTTTGCTGAGTTCTTCTTGTATGCGAGAATATGCCGATTCACTGTCGAATTGGGCTTCTACTCCAGCAAAAAATTTTCTTTCTTTTTCCGGTACCCCAAGTCGTTCAAAGGTTGTTTTTACATCCTGGGGAACTTTTTCCCAGGATGTTTGGGGCAATTGGTCATTGGCCAAATAATACCGAATGGTAGAAAAATCTAAATCGTAGACATCGCGATTAGTCACCCACCTTGGTAAAGGTATTTCATGAAATTTCTTCAACGCGGTCTTACGAAATTCCCGGATCCAAGAGGCATCATTTTTGACATCGGAAATATAGTCAATTGTCTGTGCACTTAGACCGACACCCGCATCATACTTGTAGTCAATGGCATAGTGAAAATTTGCAGTGTCAATGGATTGGCGAAGATTATCCATGTTGTTTTACGGTGTATGTTCATTGTGGATAAATCCATACCCCGATTTTTCCACCCTATCGATGAGTTCCAAACCTCCACTCATTGCAATTTTTCCATCGGAAATAATGTGGACAAAATCTGGTTTTATGTACTCTAAAAGTTTGTTGTGGTGCGTAATAATTATTGCCGAAAAAATACCATCTCGCATGGAAATGACAGCATTTGAAACGATTTTCAACGCATCGATGTCGAGCCCACTATCCGTCTCATCGAGGATCGCATATTTTGGTTCGACCATCAGCATTTGCAAAACTTCGCAACGTTTCTTCTCTCCGCCAGAGAAGCCATCATTTAACGGCCGCGAAGTGAAAGATTTATCAATTTGCAAAGCCTCCATTTTAGCGTACAAATTTTTATAGAAATCTATCCCATTCAATGGGGTTCCTCTGGGCAGTCTTGCTTGTACTGCAGCACGAATAAAGTTTGCTAATGAAATTCCTGGAAGCTCAATGGGAGACTGAAAGGCCAAGAAAAATCCTTTCCTCGCAATTTCATCGGGAGACTGTTCCACGATACTTTCCCCATCCAGGACAATATCTCCCCCTTGAATTTTGTATGCCGGATGTCCCGCAATGGCTTTGGCTAGAGAACTTTTTCCGATCCCATTTTTCCCAATGAAAGCATGGATTTCGCCCGGAAGAATTTCCAGGGAAAATCCATCCAATATGACATTATCATTCACCGACAATTTCAAGTTTTTAATTTCTAAGGCACACATGGATCTTTCCCAATGGTTAATCATTAAAAATTTAAACACAATCATTTTGATGGTATGGCAAAGGAAGTATGATATTTTCATACTTGAGAATCTGGAAAATTTTATGAGTATGCCAGCAATGGCGTTACTTCATGTCGTATTTTTTTTGGTCATTGGGTTCATGCTTTTAATATATGGGGCAAAATTCTTTTGTGATTCCACTTTACACATACTGCGTAAGTTTAACATAAATTCAGCCATGGTTGAAATATTTTTGATTTCAATCGGAACGGCAGCTCCAGACCTCGTGGCGACCATAACAGCAGTTCTGGAAGACCATCCCAACATTGCGATGGGGAATATTGTGGGTAGTAATTTTTCGAACTTGACCCTTGGGTTTGGCATAGCATCTCTGATTTCTCCATTCAAGTGCGACAGAAGAGTAGCATTGGTGGAATTTCCCCTACTGCTCGCATTGACAATCTTTTTTACTTCTTGCTGCTTGAGAGGTCAAATAACACGGTGTGCAAGCGCTGTCTTTTTAACAACATTCGTAGTCTACCTATTGTTTCCATTTTTAAGAAAAAAATCCAAAAACGTGTCGGACAAAACATGTCTTAATGTGGAAAATTTCAACCTGTGGTCTACCAAGAAAAGCGGTACCGTTTTCATATCTTCCATTGTTCTTCTGACCCTTGGGGCTCACTTGGTAGTGACATCCTGCTACCATATTTCGAACTTTTTTAAAATATCGGAAACGTTTATAGGGTTTTCGTTGTTGGCCTTGGGAACAAGTGCTCCTGAGATTTTTGTCGTCACAACGGCGGCGAAACAGCGACACTATACCATTTGTTCTGGAAATATCATCGGATCAAATCTATTAAATCTGATGCTGATAACTGGAGTTTGCACCCTGATACATCCTTTGTACTTTGCGAAAGGATCACTTCTGATGGAAACCTGTGCTCTTATTCTTATAACGATGATTACCTGGTATATTTTTGCGGTCAAAAAGGTATTTTCGAGAAAATATGGACTGATGTGCGTAGCGACATATTTCCTTGTGGTGTTTTTTCTGCACAAGAGTATTTAAGCCTGTGAAAAGTTTATGAAA
>JAITET010000024.1 GCA_031281895.1 Puniceicoccales bacterium
TTTAGGGCGGCTCCCTTACGAATTTGATCCCCCACTACCCACATCGTGGCTGCATTTTTCAAAAATGTATCTTTCCGGAGGCGTCCAATGGCAATGTTATTTTTACACGCTTGTTTCAATGGTGTTGGAAAAGCATTGGAAAAATAATCGATGTGTTTATCGGCCGATAGTATTTGTTCGGCTTCATCTAAATCGAAGGGATTTCTAAATTTAGCAATTATAGACATAGAATGGGCTCTTAGGATTGGTAACCTGACACAGGTCGATGAGACCTTTAACCTCGGCAGGGATAAAATTTTTCTGCTCTCGTTGGACATTTTCAATTCCTCAGAAGAATAGCCATTGGAAGAAAATTGCCCAATTTGGGGGATAGCATTTTGCAATATCTGTTCCCCAAAGACGTCCTGGGATAGGGCAAAATTCCCGACAATGTCTTGCTTTAGTGCTTCTATTCCGGAATAACCAACCCCGGAAACGGCCTGATAGGTGGAAACATAAAACCCCGAGAGTCCAAATCTTTGATGGAGAGGAAACAGAGCCATTAGTGCAATGATGGTTGAACAGTTTGGGTTGGCTATAATATTTTTATGGCCTTCCAGGGCACTAGGATTTATTTCCGGAATGACAAGGGGAACATCTCGGTGCAGTCGAAAGGCAGCACTATTGTCAATGCAATAAATATTATTTGCTGCTGCCATCGGGACAAATTCCTTACTAATTTCCTCGTTGGAGCAGAAAAACAGATAGTTCAAATCTTTTAGTTTCGACTTTTCTAATTTTTTAACCGCAATGCCTTTGCCATTAAAATGTATTTTTCTTCCATCGGACTTTTCAGATGCGAAGAGGGAGAGGTCGGCAACTGAAATCTTTCGCTCTTCCAACAGCGAAATAAATTCCGACCCAACAATTCCTGTTGCCCCGATAATTCCTATTTTTATGCTCATGGGCAATATAAACTCAAAAATTTAGGGACTATTTAGAAAAAATGGAAGAATTAGCAAAAGTTTTTTCTCCTGCCAAAATTAATTTATTTCTCGCCGTTACAGGCTTACGGAAGGACGGATACCATAACATTCTATCTGCAAACTGTGCCCTTAACTTTGGAGATGAAATTACAATTTTTAAATCTCCTAACGGTGGCGATGGAATTATTTGCGATGAGCATTTTCTAGATGAAAAAAATAATACCCTTACCACCGCCCTCAATATTTTCCGGGGAAAAACGAGTTCAAGGCAACACTTTATAGTTCAATTGAAAAAATTTATCCCCCATGAAGCTGGTTTTGGGGGAGGAAGTAGCAATGCTGCCGCACTATTACATGCGATAAATGAAATTTGTGGAAATGTTTTATCGCTAGCGGAATTGGTCGATTTGGGTAAATTTGTGGGGGCTGACTGTCCGTGTTTTATCCATAATATGCCCAACATAACGGCGGGGATTGGAGATATTTGCCAACCGCTGAATGGAGAAATAATTTCTGCCATGGAAAACTATGACCTACTAATTTTTAAGCCTGCATTCGGCGTAAACACGAAGGAAGCCTACGGGATACTTCGAAAAAATTTTCAACATTTATATCTTGGAGAAAAAGAAGCCCACCGACGTCTTGTTGCCCTACAAGATGCCATCGTGGCGGGGCAAATACTGTTGCCCCTGCACAATACCTTTTCGGAGATATTTTTTTCGGAACATAAAAACCTCCATAGGTTGCATGGCGAAATGGAAAGTATCGGGACCAATATGATGCTTACGGGAAGTGGAAGTGGTTGTTTTTGTCTGAGTCATAAATCATTGGGAAATAAAAATAATACATTGGAAAGCATGGTACGCCAATATTGTGGAGAACCCACATTTATCAAACGTACATCATTTGCTAGGAAAAATTTTTCAACATAAGCTTTTTAAATTACTCGATTTAAAAGGTTGTAAATTCTGATTCCCATAAAAAAAATAACATTGCCTATAATATTATCCAAAATAATACCTCCAGGCAAATGAAAGAAGGTTCAAGTTTTTACTTTTCCAAGCTTAAATCGAGGGTTGACGGCTTACAAAGAAAATACGCAAACAATGAAATCAAAGCGTCCCTGAGGTTGGCCTGGTGGTTATGCCGTGAATTCTTTCGTGCTTTGTTTTACTTTTGTGTTTATGGCATACCCAGGCGTTTAGCCAAGCGCAGTGGTGATAAACTTAAAATAGCAATTGTAATTTCCGGTGGAATAGGAGATACTTTAATATATGGAACGGCGATAAAAGAGTTGTCAAAGCGTATAAATCACGGCCATTCCATTGACTTGTATACCAATGAAAAAGGCAGAAGGATTATTTTGGATTTCGTTTTTAGTAAGGCTCATTTTATATCCAACTTAGTTGAAGCTAACTTCTGGAATATTTTGAAAAAACATAGGTATGATGCGATAATACGCATAGATAGGTTTACAAACGTATTGTACTGCAATTTCGAATATACGGAAAAAAAATCAAAATGGTTAGAAAATTTTTGTAAAAAGAACAAAGAGTTTTTCACCGAATATTGTAAATTTTTTGAACATTCCCCTCATTATCATACATTGATAGATCAGTGGTCGATTTTAAACAACAGAACAAAAGTTCAAGAACCGGACCAATGTGGTTTACTCGGCATAGACAACTCTACACATCTATTTTTGAACATAGAGCCAAAAAACATTGAAATTCTCAAATCTTTCGGGTTAGAAGAAATTCAATATATAACGGTTCAAAGAGGAATCAATGCCTATGAAAAGCTATCCGAAAGCATGCGAATGTGGCCGATAAGATACCACGAAAAATTTATAGAATTGTTTCATCGGGCGTATCCAAACATAAAAGTGGTACAGCTTGGCCACTCCGATAAGCTATGCAAATCAATGGATGGCACTGACGTAAATCTTACAGGGAAAACTTCACTCGGCGAACTTGCCGTCCTATTAAAACATTCTCTATTTCACTTGGACGGGGAAGGAGGCATGGTTCATATGAAAAGATTTTTAAATGGTCGTTCCATTGTCATATTTGGTCCGACCTCGGAAAAAGTTTTTGGTTATCCTGAAAATATTAATCTCAGAGGTAACGGTTGTAGCAGCTGGTGCGAATGGGTGTCAAATGATTGGGATAATAAGTGTTTGCGTGGGTTTAAAGAAGCTCCGTGCATGGCATCCGTCTCTCCGGAAACGGTTATGGAAGCGGCGGATAAGTTCCTTGGGGATAGAAAAAATTTTTCATATTTCGTAGAACGGAACGATGTTAGGGAAGACAAAATTGCCGATCACATTTTTAATAAAAATGCCAACAAAAGGATTAAAATTGTTGATGTTTTCAACAAAGGCGGTCTATCCCTTGCCAAAACCTTGAGGAAAAGTTTTGATGATGTTACAGTTTTTGACCTAAAATTTCAGTTCGATTCTTTTGTAAAGGCAGAAAAGGATGGCCTGACGTTGGAGTATGGATGCCTTTACAATATTTCCATGCCTGATAATTCGAGCGATGTTGTTATTTGGCAAAATAGAGATGCTGCAGTGATACAAATTATGTACATTATGAAGGAGCTGTTTCGCATACTGAAACCTGGGGGAATGCTTATCGTATCCGATGTATCATTTCA
>JAITET010000094.1 GCA_031281895.1 Puniceicoccales bacterium
AATACTGCCCTAACCGTTCAAAACTTCCTTCTTTTATTAACCACATAACTTAATCGAAGTTCGACCTTCTGTTTCCTTCCAAAATGTCAAGCTCATTCTTATGAGTCCTGACCCTAGGGAGCGGTTTCATACAAAATTTTTCTATATAGTGCCGCATTCCTTTTACTGACCTGTATGAGCTGTGATGGAATGTCTAGAAATTCTACCACCAGTGAAAATGTCGATGCAAAACATTCCAATATTTGATCGGGATTGTTTTTTACTAGCTTGAACGTGTAGTTCGGATGTATTGAAATTTGCCTGAGGATGATGGGGATTTCATTTTCGTACAAACTCTTGAGAAAATTCCTGAAAGAATCGGTAAACGTCGTAAATTTTATCTTGTAAAGATAGGACTTACTGCCTTCTACTTGTCCGACATCAGGGGAAAATACATCGCTGTTTTCAAAGTAATTGGAATGGGGTAGATCACCACGTTCAATGGATATAATTTTTAGGTAGGAAGTTCGCGATTCTAGCAAATAAGAAATAAGCAATCTGAGCTGTTCCTGTTGGCGGTGAATATCATAAATCTCACTGAATAGGGGTTGCTCGTTTTTTTCGAAAAAGTCTTTGAAACCAAAGGAACAAGTAGATTCAAACTCTGCACCCAATGCATCACAAGATTCCCGTGCCCATGTTAGGTACTCCGATATTTCAAAAAATACTGCTATGTGGTTTGGGGGCAAACTATGGGAACTACTAGCATATGCTAATTTTGACATATTTTCCCAGGTTTTTGATGCAAATTTTCTATACTGAATTATGTCAGTTTTGAACTGTCGCTCCTTCTCCAGGTGGTCATGTGGTAGCTTTGATTGTCTAATACCTAGAGAACTTGTTAGGGCTGTAACACTTTCCCTTTGCAAAATTTTATTGCGATAGGCATTAAAGCAATTTCTTATAATTAGGATCTGACACACCACCAGTATTATGACGATGGTGAAAAACAAACAATGACGCTTAAAAAAAAGTTTTTTCATCTTGCAAGAATTTCAGATTGTTGCTTCAGTATTATATCAAACGAAAAAGGTAAAATATCACCGTTTGCCAGTGACATTTGTACGTTTTCAATGTGATCAAATCCCTTTATTTCACCCAACGACGATATCAAATTTTCGATGGTTTTGTTGATTAGTTTTTTTGTTTCGCCATCATTTATCCACATTTTTGCCGAAACTTTAATCCTATTTTTGTCATTGTCCTCCTTCTTATCTGCCCATGTGAACGATTCTATCCAAACAGTTTGTAAGCTCCCCATTTTACATTGAAGCTCATTGAATAAATCTGCCCAGGCGGCTTGAGAATATAGGGATAATTTAGCATTCGTAATAAATGAGTGCAAAATTTCATGTTCTTCGTGAGCTTCTTCATACCTGATGATATCCGCACTAACTTCAAGCAATTTTGCTTCCAATTGGGATTTCTTGGTTTCAAGATTTCTTGCGTCTTTTTTTAATATTTTTAGTCCTGTCAATGCCGCCAATGTTATGACAATGAAAATAAGTAAATATCCAAAATGCTGGCGCTGAAATTCTATTTGGTTTGAAAAGTCTACGGAAAACAGCTGCAACGGTTGCACTTGTTTAGAAGTCAAACAGTACACTGCTCCAACGAATACACCCATGTTGTTCTTTATAAGCATACCTTCTTCTTTGCGTAGCTTACATGCAAATTTACGTTCAAAAGTATCAAACATACTGATAATTTCCATGTCTTTCGCGGTATTAAATGCATTGTATAGGTAGCTTTCACTTCCAGTCAGGTATAATTTTGTTACCGGATACTGCCTTAGGGTCCTACAGTAAAACAGTTCAGATTTTTTAATTTCCTGGCGCAGTTTTTGAGAAAATTGTTTTAGGTAATAGGTCATGAATGCACGATTTTCACCCTCCTGATTGCTAAAAAACTCTGAAAGCAAAAGCTTAGCTTTTTCGAAGGATACTTTTTGCGATTCCGCAATCGTTTTAATTAGATTTATGCCTGTGACAGGTATGCTACGAAAGTACTCCGCATCATTCCCAATGCATGTTAAATATGATGAATTTTCTCCCATATGTACCAGCATGGAATTTGTGGGAGAATCAGTATATTTCTGAATGGCGATGGTGTTGAGCACTATTTCCGGACAAATGTATGAAAAATCTATTTTATTGCGAATCAGGATGTCAACTATTTGTTCCGATACTGCCTTCGGAATGGCAACCCCCAGGGCGTAATTTGATCGGTCATTGCTCCGGTAAATGTCCAAACACCATTCATTGGTCCCCCCGGGAAAATCATGTTCACACTCAAATTTAAACGCTTCCTGAATACTTTTTTCCGTTACTTCTGGAATTTGAATATGTTTTATGAAAACTTGGTCGTTGGGTGGAACGACTAGCGTTATTCTTTTCTTTGTCGCCTTTGGGATTTGGGATACTGCTTTGGCGAAAGCTCGTAGCCAAACCTCAATATTTTCCTTGAAATCTTCTTCGGACTGGATTGCGTAGGCTTCTACTTTTGCGAAAACTCCTCGACCATCAATTTCCACCAGAGTGATCGATTCCATACCGCAATGCATTACGACATTATTAGACATTTTTTAGAATTTTACGTGAATTGATAAATTTTTCAAGCTATCTTGCAATGATTCTTATTGAAATACTTTCAAACATGGGGTGTTTTTCTGTCAGTGTAATGATTTTTAGCATGTTTCCTGGTTGAAATTAATTGTTCGACGATAAGGAGAATGATTAAAAATTTTGTCAAATCTCGACTTGTGCTGATTTTTAACATAAAGTTTCCTATTTTTCTATCTCCCACCAATAGGAAAGAATATACGCACGCAATGATCACACAAAGCAATGTTTTAATTCTAAAATTTATGCCGTTGAAATTCGATAAAACTCTTCCGTACATCTTTTCATCAAATAAAATTTTCAATTTTCTATTTCCGTTGCGAATGCCATAGACAAACAATAGGGCGACACAAAATGGTGCCATCAGTATGGCTAAAAAAACTTTAATACCGACGAAAATCATAGGCTATGGGATTTTTTGTAGGGAAGTATTGCATAAAAACATTTCCAAGAGAAAGCATACGAGACTTGCCATTACTAGATAATAATTACAGCGTATTATCAATGTTTCCGTAACAACCATCGGTTCCGCATACGCCAACAGTAACAGTAGTACCGCAAGTATTCTGAAATGGATGAGAGAATGTCCAGAAGGTTTTATGATATGCCCTCCAATGATTTTTTTCAACAGTGACACATTGGGAATTAGAATGGATGGTTGGTGGACATGTTTGCGATAAATGCCTTTGAAAATCGGCAAAAACAATAAAAATAACAGCACATGGGGATATAAAAAAATTATGTTCATCTATGGATGTTCGAATTGTAAAGATACATATTTTCTGCTGATTTTTACGTTTTTGCAATAAAATAATCGATGGTAGCGGGGCATTGACTTTTATTATTTTGCCAAAATGATTGAATACTTGTGAAGGTAATCATGGCAGAGGTTTCTGGATTTTGTGGTGGAGTAAAACGCGCCCTAGGACTGGCCTATGATGCGTGCAGGCAATGTGCTGGGCGAGTATATGTTGCCGGCGAATTAGTTCATAATAAAGAAGTCATGGAAAATGTGAAAGCTGCTGGTATAAAATTACTCAGGGATTACGATTTGAAAAAAATTACTCCAGAAGATGCTCTTTTAATCCGTGCCCATGGATGTCCCAGAGGTCAATGGGCTAAGTTTCATAAACTTTTTAATACCGTCATTGATGGGACCTGTCCGCACGTCGGTAGAGTATCGAAAATGGTAGAATGCGAGTCTGAAAAAGGGAAATACATCATCATCATCGGAGATAAATCTCATCCGGAAGTACAAACATTGGCAAGTTTTGCAAAAGATGACAAGATATGCATAATAAATTCCGAGGAAGAATTGGATCATTTGCAAGATAACCTGGGTCAGGTATTGGTAATTGCCCAGTCTACCATCGATGAAAGTTCTTTTAGAAATTTTGCCAACAAAATTTCTAAAATATACCTCCACGCCGAAATAAAGGATACCATTTGCGGTTCATCTCGTAGACGCCAACGGGCAATCTTGAATTTCAAAAAGAAAGGTATACAAGCCGTTGTTGTTGTTGGAGGGATACACTCCAACAACACCCGAACATTGGTACAAATTGCCCAAAAGATTGGTTTACCTGCATTCCATGTGGAAACTGCCACAGATTTGCCAATTCAAAAATTGAAAACTTTTAAGGTCATTGGGGTCATAGGTGGTGCCTCAACAGACGAAGAAACAACAAAACAAATGGTTGCCAACCTTCTGACATTGGGAAATCAAATGGAAAATCCTAGCCATTAAATGGCAATTGTTTCAATTTTCGCATTCTGATTTTTCAGTTTTTTATAAATTGTAAAATTTTCCTTGTTTTTTTGGGGAAAGCGTATATATTGCTCCCTCGTATGAATAAATTACTAAAGACAATGTGTGTTGTGGCAGCAATAGGTAGTACGGGATGTCAATCGATGGGTCCTAAAATTATTGAACAATCTCATCCTCGATATAACAATGCTGTGGTATCGGTTTTAGACAATCAGCTATTGCTAAATATCGTGCGTTTAAAGTATCGCGAAAATCCTTTTTTCCTAGAGGTTAACAACATAACGGAATCGCGTAATTCGGGAGCCGATTGTGGCTTGAGATCCCTCGAATGGTTTCCACATGATGTTTCCAGCAAAACAAAGGTTGTTCCAAATCTTCTAGCGAAAAACTACCAAACTCCAACGATTTTTTATCGTCCCCTACGAGGGAAAGAATTCATCAAATATCTGATGACACCAATTCCATTAAACATAACCCTTGGCATGTCGTCTTCGGGTTGGAAATTGCAGAGGGTATTCAACACGTGTATTGAAAAAATAAATGACGTGGAAAATGCACCAAGTGCTTCGGGACCAACTCCACGGCACAAACCGAACTATGAAAAATTCTATGAAATGACGAATTTGCTAAAAAAATTAGAGGATGCTAATCTCGTTGCCATTGGTATCGATCCTAATAATCATCAAGGTTTGATTATGCGCATAAAGCAAAATTCAGCAAACAATGCAGATGTCATCAAGTTTAAACAAATTCTCGGCCTCGACCAAAATAAAAATGAATTTTTCTTTGATAGTAACTTTTTGAAAACTAGCAGCGATGGTCTGGTAGTTCGTACAAGATCATTGATGGGAGTCTTATTTTACTTGTCCCATGCCGTGGATGTCCCTGCCGAAGATGTCGAAAATGGCGTAGTCCAAACGACGATTACGGAAAACGGGTCCGTGTTTGACTGGTCACAAAATGCAAGTGGTACGCTATTTAAGGTATATTGTTCCAAAGGGAAACCATCTGACGCTTTTGTCTCAACATATTATCGTGGTCACTGGTTTTACATTGCGGACAATGATTTACACTCGAAATCCACATTCATGTTTATTTCGATGTTGTTCAATCTGCAGGCAGGCGAAGCCTCTTCGGCTGACGTTGTCCCAACGCTGACGATTCCGGTAGGAAGGTAATTTTGGATGGTAGGCTCAGAAAGCAATGGGAATAAATTGACCTTGCTTTCTTGGGCCTTATTTTTTTACCCTAGAGGGGCTTCTGTTTATATGCTAAAATTTTTTTCGAAGATTTCATCCCGGGAAAGTGCAAATTTAATCGGCGAATTTTTGGACGACCAAGAATTGGTTCAATGGAGTATCGAGAAAGATTGCTTACGCGATGAATATTTTTTATGCGGCTACATTTCCGATGAGCAGACCGGCAATGAAGATTTTGCCGAAATAAAGTCCGCATTTAGCGACCTAGGAAATGCTGAAATTGCAACCATAAACTCTTCCGATTGGGAAGAGGTGTATAGAAAATCTGCCAAACTATGGAAATGTGAAGATTTATATTGGGTTCCAACTTTTCTGAAAGATGAAGTGGAAATTCCCGAGGAGGGAACGGGAATATACATAGAACCTGGAATGGCATTTGGATCTGGGAGCCATGAAACCTCACAGTTGTGTGCCCGGGCACTGGTAATGTTCAAAAGCTTGTATAAGAAGACCAACGATCTGATGATAAAAAGCTGTATCGACATTGGCTGCGGCTCCGGAATATTGGGCATTTCGGCCCTGAAATTGGGGTTGTCTCATGCTACGTTTATCGACATTGACGCGGATGCCATAAGAATTAGCCAAGAAAACGCACTGGCGAATGGGCTGTTCCTTGACCAGATGGATTTTGTTACTGGCGATGTTAGGGTAGGCCTGCTGGGCAGACATGCAGATTTGTTAGTGGCAAATATCCTATCTAATGTTCTCGTCGAAAATGCTGATCTGCTAGTAAATTCTGTAAAGCCCGGGGGATTATTGTGTGTAAGTGGGATTTTGAAGGATGAAAAGTTTGATGTGGCTTCTGAGTTCACAAAATTTATTAAAAAAAGATGGACATCTGTGGTGGAAAGCTCCATGGATGATAGGGAATGGTCCCTATTAGCATATTTTCGCGGATAATTTGCTTGCCTTTAGGGATGAAATAAAGCATGTTTACTCCCATGGAGAAGAAAAAATTAATGCCTCGAAATGTGTTGGTGCGTCATTCGTTCCATTAGGAAATTAAAGAAGGATACTATGCCAGTCGAAGGAGATAATATTGCCGATCTGAGTGAACTGGAAAACTTTTCATTTCAGCCGAAGTGGGAGAGACAAAAAATAGAAAACTTTCCCTATCCCCATGCGAAAAGTGACAAAAAAAGTTTTCGCAGTCCAAACCGTGCCTCCGATGGCATAGGTTTTAAAAAGAATTTTCGGCAAGGTGGGAACGAAAAGAGGAATTTTTCTCGGGATGGTACCCGATCCAAAAGGTTTGACAGGTCAGGCAGGGAATTTCCGAGGACTCAGAACTTCCATAAACCTTTCGAATCGATTGTTGATATCGAGTTTTATCCCAATGACACAGTTTTTGATGCCATAGTATCTGCCCTAAGGTCTACCCATAAGACCTATGAACTATTTTCCGTGGCTAAACTATTTTTGGAAAAGCCGGAACGATTTGCAATGGTGATAAAGAAAAAGGACTCCCGGGAAGATAAATATCTTTATTTGACCACCGATAACAATTTCATCTTCGAGACAGAAAATGCAGCGATAAACCATGTTGTAGAAAATTACGCAGGAAAATACTTTGACATCGAAGAACAGGAAGTTCCTCCCCCAACAGGAAAATTTATCTGTTTGCACAAGTGTGGCATGACAGGTAAAGTTTTGTGCCCACCGAATTACCACAAATACCAAGAAATTTTGTTAGAACACCACGAGAGATTCCTAGCACGCGTTCCCTTTGAGAAGTTCAAAGGGAGAATAGAAAAAATTACATCCGAGGAAGAAATAGAAAACTGGCGAATTCAATCTTCCAAGGTGCAAATTTTCAAGCCGAAGGGACAGGAAGATTCCGTCGGAAAGATAGAGTTGAAATCTATGGGCGAGGTGAAGAAATATTTCACTGAACACTTCAAAGAGAAAGCTATTACCCGCTATGATTCGGTACGGGTTTCCGGTGAAATATTTGAGAAGATGCCGAAAAATTTATTGAGCAAATCAATCTTTGTCCTAATTAACAGAGAAAAATCTTTTCCACTGAATTTTGCAAATAATTTGCGAGGACGTTTGGGCCGTTCCGGTTTCACAATTTACAAAATCGGTAATAAACCGGGCATCAGCTATGTTTCCGGAATTAGGCGTAAATTCAGGCAGCCCGATGATATTTTCACCGATGATATTCAGAAAATCATCGCCATCATAGATGCCAATCCTAAAATTTCCATCACATCCCTGTGTTTACAATATACGCAGGGATGCACGGGAAATCCTACCGATAATTCCGAAAAAGAAGGTGAAATAGTGCAAACGTTCGCCACGATGCCCCAGGAACCTTCTGTTGGTACAGAAGGTGTAGCCGTATCCTCATCGAATTCTCCCAAAGAATCCGTAGGACAGGAATTTTTCAAAAATTTACATTGGTTGATCCGCGAAGGATACGTCATAGAATTTGAAGATGGTACATTGATCTCTACCGAAATAATCGCACGGAAAGAACAACCCAAACCACGGGCAGAAGCGGAATCAAAAGTCGTTGTAGAATCAACGAATGCGGAGGCTAGGAATGAGGATATTTCGGAGGCCGACGAAAACATTTAGGGAATATATTCATAGAAGTATGCCACGATTTCTCGGGAGACACTGGGGTATCCGTTTATGGTGAGAGTCCAGAGCTTGAGATGGGGATCAAATTCAACGGCTTGTTCCTGGCATGCTGCTCTAAAATATTCATCCGGATAAAACAAACGGTGGACCTGTTTTTCTGCCAAAAGCAGATCTTGCCTATGGGTCATGCAATTGTCTATGTCCGCTATTAGGGCGACGGCCGTTTGATCAACCCTTGGCATGGTCGCATGTTCCATAAAACATTTTATTATGACCAATGTAGCGGTCGTGAAAAGTGCGACTGCACAGAGGACTTCAATCAAAGAAAAAGCTTTTCGATCTCCGGGTCTCATTGTTTTTGTTCGTATATATATGTTTGGGTGTTTGTATCAACGACCACATATAATTCTTTATTATCAAATGAAAATTTCAATTGGAAAGGAATGAAAAATTTTTCTTCGAAAAGTATGCTCTCCTGTGATATACTGCCAGCTTTAAAGGGATTTTTGGGGATGTCTGAGCTCCTACAACCTCTAGGAAAGTTTACAAACTCACAACTCGAAATTTTCGAATTCAAATCTTTTCTATATTTTGTTTCCAAGTTTCCCCGTTGGTCTTTCTTTTTGATTTCTAGTACAAAATTTTTGTTAGTGAAGCTGAAACTATTCGTTGTGGTTAAGGCAAGAACAATCGGAGTGGCAGGAGATATAGAGTGAAATCTTGCCAGAAATACAGCTTCAGATAGGGCAACTTTTGTCTCATAGGCGACATCTCCCTTAGGTCTAAATGGTTTAATAGCAATGCACGCCGTAAATATCCCCATCAGCATTAGGACAAATATTAACTCTAATATCGAGAACCCTAGCTGTTGTTTTCTTTCCTCCATGGCATTTTTTGATGAATAAAGCACCAAACGTTGTTGGTGCCTTTGTTGGAATAATTTGCAAAATTTTTAAAAAGGCAAATAGGGGGACAAGTCAATATTAATTGGGCCAACACCAGCAGCTGCTGCCTTACCCCCTTGTGCGGGGCTCACGGTTACTATGTTGCCATTGACTGAAAATTGATACGCCTGCCTGTAAGGATCATTTAGAGTATCAAGACTAAGGAATACTGCATTGATGTCACCCTGCTGCGGCATCGCTCTGGTTGAAGATACTTTTGCTACAATGGCTGTTCTAATTCTTCCATCCATATCTATCCTTGTTTGTTGTGCTAGAGCTGCCTCGCGCCCAGATCCGACACTCCTTGTAAGAGTGACAACCACGCCCGCCAAGATTGCCAAAACAATCAGTATTTCTATTAGTGTAAAACCACGATTTCGTTTATTTAAAATATTCATAGTGAGGAAATATTGTATGGAACAATTATATGCCGTCAAGTTTTAATTGACAAATTTTTATTAAATTTTTACAAATTTCCTTCCGCGAAACATTTTTTAGGATACAATTCCTATTTCTATATAGGGATAGGGTACCATTTGGATTGCCGATGATTGTAAAATCGGCATCTCCCGCTTCCCCTAATCCATTGATTATACACCCCATCACGGCAATCTTCAAATTTCTAGCACTCACCAATTTCCCCAAGTGCATTTTAAGCTCCCCAAGAACGGACTGAATATCATAGGATGTGCGGCCACAGGATGGACATGCGATGAATTCTATGCCATAACGCCTCGCCCCACACCCCTGCAAAATGTTCTTTGCAACCTCTATTTCCCTGATAGGATCTTCCGTCAGTGAAACCCGCAAGGTATCCCCAATGCCATCCATCAAAAGACACCCCATGCCGATTGCTGATTTTATGCGGGCATAATCACCATTGCCGGACTCCGTAACCCCGAGGTGAATCGGAAAATGGCTTCCCATTTCATCGAGTTTGGCACAGGCCAGGCGATTGGCAGCTATCATTTTTTTTACATCGCTGGCTTTGAATGACAGAATTATGTTTTCAAATTGAATCTTCCGGGCCACTTCGAGGCATTCATTGGCACTCTCCCACATGGCAACGTCCCTGTGCCCGAATTTAAAAACCATACGGGGAGCCAGAGATCCATAATTAATTCCTATCCGCACGGACTTTTTTAAATCTTTCGCCCTCCGAAAAAATTTGCCCAGGGATTTTTGCAATTTGTCCTTCCCAAGGAGAAACTCGTCATCCGAAAACGATTGGGACCCAATCAGCTTGTCGGAAAAATTTCCCGCATTTATGCGAACCTTATCGGCCACTTCCAGGCAGTCCAAGGCAATGGTTGGAGAAAAATGCACATCGGCTACCATGGGGATAGGAATTCCCTTGGCCCGCAGAATTTTTTTGATTTCAGCGAAAAACTTTATATCCCCCAAATCCGTTACCGCCAGCCGAACAATTTCACAGCCACCTTCGAACAATTCACAAATCTGCCGCACATTGCCTTCCACATTTTTTGTAGGAATATTTGTCATCGATTGGATGCTAATGGCATTGTTCCCACCAACGGCAACATGGCCGACAAT
Organism: Puniceicoccales bacterium; assembly: GCA_031281895.1. Taxonomy (GTDB): domain Bacteria; phylum Verrucomicrobiota; class Verrucomicrobiia; order Opitutales; family JAIRKQ01; genus JAIRKQ01. The sequence goes on from JAITET010000094.1 coordinate 10,775, forward strand.
CACTTCTTTTGTTTGCCTACGTTTAGCGATCATGGTGTATGATTAGCCGGGATTCCCTTTGATTTTCGAAGATCGTTTGCTTTTCGGCCCATATGCGCCTGAGGTCGAAAAAGGTAACATAGGTCAATAGTGCGATCAGCAGGGCAAAAAATACGGCCTGAACCTTTGCCAAAACTTTATTCAGGGATTTCCACGTTGTGAATTTTTCCAATAGAGCAATGGTAATCATACCACCATCAAGCACGGGCAAAGGCAACAAATTCAAAATCGCCAGATTAACGTTGATCAAAATAACGAAACACAGCAGGGCAAGAAAGTTGTTTTTTGCAAACGTATGCAAAGCTTTTATCAGACCAGCCGGCCCCATTAAGTGTTTTGCGGAGATGTTAGAATTTTTGCTAAACAGGCTCCCCAGAGTTTTGAAAGTAATATCCATCGAATCAACGATTTGTTGGACTGCTGTCGGCCTATGGACTATCAACTTGGGTTCAAATACTATGCCACACAGGTGGTCAAATTGCGTATCGGATGAACGAACGCCGGTAATATTTTCTACGAAAAGTTCTTTCTCCCCGGATTTTGTCAAAATTTTTAGTGTCGCTTGATCATTATTCCTGAGGCTATTGCCAATCCTTTCCAGGGAGAATATCTTGTTTTTCCCAAAAGCCACAAGTTGATCTCCATTTGAAATACCATTTTGTTCTAAAAACTTTTCGTTGCTACAAAAAATTTGTACGCGGGAAAAATTTTGCCCTAGACCTTTACTCAGCAGTGCAATGTCTTCATCCGCTGGGATAAAATCAAGCTTCCAATGTTTTTTCGAAAAAGTCAATTCGCAGAAAGGTTTCCTAACGGCCAATTTTACAACTGGCACACTAACAGTCTGAAAAGTCCCATTGCGCTCAATCTCCATGGCAATGGTCTCATTTTTTGAGGCCATATCGCGCAACGTCTGTGCATGAAACAGGGGAACCCCATTGGCCGAAACCAGGCGATCCCCCTTTTTAAGCTCCAGTTCTTGAGGCTTATCCAAATGTCGTAGATCCCCAACAATCAATGTCTGTCTGGGATAGACTCCGATGATCCTAAACGCGTCCTGCCGTTGCTTGGAATTGGAGATGAGTACAGGATTTACTATCACTTGCAACATTATACCATCACGTTCGAGCTCAATGGTTGCCAGTGGTTCCCCACGACTATCCTTTTTGTTTCCCAGGGCGATAAGTTGTACGATTTCATCGAATTTCTTAACCCTATGCCCGTCTATGGACAAAATTTTATCATTCGGAAGAATTCCAGCTTTGGATGCCGGAGACTGAATTTGAGGCCTATCGGGCGTGGTTAATGTTTGGGCAACATATCCGACAGTGGTCGTAAGTTCCTCTTCCAAAACTGGAAGTCCAATAAAATAGACAATAATCGCCAGACCAAATGCCAACAGCATGTTGGCCAGTGGCCCCGCAAATGCGACGATAACCTTGTCGAAGCAAGCGGCCGGCTTCGCATCATCCGGCAGATCAAAATTTCCTTCGACCTCATGCAAATCAGCCAGCTGTGGGATCGCCACATATCCACCAAGAGGGAGTAGGGAAATTACGAATTCCGTTTCCTTAATCCTAAATCCAAATATTTTTGGACCAAAGCCAATGGAAAACTTCGGGACGAACAGTCCCCTCTTTTTTGCCAGCACATAGTGTCCTATTTCGTGGATTAGAATAGACCCCCCAAAAAATATTATTACCAATAAAATTGGAATCAAGCGGATTAGGAATGCCTTCATCTTCTTAAAAAGTGTCACCAACTACAGAATAGTCAAGCAAATCAAAATCATGGTAATATTTGTATAGGCTGCCGCGATGATATCGTCGACGGCAATACCTATCCCTCCCGAAAGATCCTGTGATTTTTTTATACCAAATGGTTTCAAAATATCAAAAATACGAAAAATCACAAAACCAAGCACCCAAATTTTCCACATGGCAATTGTCGCCGGGACGAAATGTTTTATTCCCAGGAAACAAATGGGCATTGCAACGAACTCATCGAGGATGATGCAGCTCGGATCTTTTTCCCCAATTACTTTTTCCGCCATGTCACAAATAACGATAGCCAGCAAAATAAAGGTGATGAGCGTAAAAATCATAGGAAAAATCGACAAATTTTGTATGAGGATAACATAAAGCAATAATCCCATAAACGACCCAAGTGTCCCCGGCATAATTGGAAATTTCCCAAGTCCGAACAACATAGCCAGATTAACGACAAAATTTTTCAAAATCATTCGCAGCAAGATGTTCTTTTAATGGGAAATTGAAAGAAGAATATTTACACATGCTGGAAACGCCGTGGAAGAATTTCTTCCTATCTATTTCTTTCTGCCATTGATTTCAGAGTACGTTTGGCAATATTCATTGCCTAAATTTCGCCGCTGCCCGTGATAGCCTGTCGTCGATAGCTATGCCAATTCCTTTCCGCGGAGGTCGTTCACATAAAATGGTATCGTAGCGTATCGAATCAAGTTGTTGAAGGGTAGAAAACAGGTTCCTGGCCACCACATTTAAATTGCCATCATCGCTGAACCAAAAGATAGCTTCAGCTGGCAGTTGTAAATTTTTTGCAATCCCATCGAAATTCTTTGGCCTTTGCACAAACACAATGGCCGTTTTTCCAGCAAAATGCTGTGCAAGATCCCTGTTTCCATGTTCAAAAATAACCAGGCGGGTATCGGTACAATAGTGCTGCTTCATTTGACCAGGGGCATTTGGGTTTTCAGAAATAATCTGAACATCGTAGTCGACAACATCCTCTTCCAAAACTTTGGAAATGGCATCGGCGGTTATCGCCCCCGGCCTCAAAATCTTGGGAATCGTACCGGTTATGTCCAAAATAGTCGATTCCAGACCGACGGCGCATTCGCCACCATCGAGCATCACTTCCACCCTATCACCAAGGGTTGCTTTTACCTGTCCGAGGCAAGTCGGACTGACATAGCCGAATGGATTAGCACTCGGAGCAGCCAATGGCAAGTCGGACGCCAACAGGACCGCTCGAAAAATAGGATGGTCAGGACAACGGATTGCAACCGTACTGAAACCAGCAGTTACAATGTCCGGAATGACTGCTTTTTTGGGGAGAATTATGGTGATTGGACCTGGCCAAAATGCCCCGGTAATTTTTTCAACGCGCATCGAATATTTTCCCACATGACTATATCGCTCCAACCAGGAACTATCCAGCACATGCAAAATCAATGGGTTACCTAACGGACGACCCTTAATGGTAAAAACTTTCCTGACGGCTTCCTCGTCAAGTGCGTTGGCAGCGAGACCATAGACGGTTTCCGTCGGCAAAACGACAACTCCTCCTTCCTTCAACTCCCGGGATGCAGCGAAAATGTCAGCATTCATGGGAATGCCCTATTTCATCAGAAGCATATTGCGAGACCGTTTAATCATCCGCGTGACATGGCGTTGCTGGTGTGCTGTCAATCCGGTAAACTTCCGGGCCAAGATCTTCCCCGTTCCCGTGACAACCATGGACAATTTCTCAACATCCGTATATTTCAATTCCAATGGAGAAACATTCTTTATTAATTGTGATTCTGTGCTAGCTTCTTCTTCCATTGCTTGGAGATCAATGAAAAAATATGACACTTTGCAAGACAAAAATTAAAGAATGGGACATAATTAGGCATAAAAGTGGTTTTTAAATCAAAAACTTCTATCTACTAGGCGTAGTAGAGAATAGAACAGTGCTGAGCAAAGAACACAAAGGTTCATTTGCCATAGACAGAAAATAAGGTCTCTGCCATCTTTGAAGGAACTTCTGCGATTGCGACACCGGCATCGCGGAGGGCTTCCAGTTTGCTTTCGGCGTTCCCTTGTTTGCCGGATACTATTGCACCCGCATGTCCCATGCGACGGCCTGGGGGCGCAGTCACTCCAGCAATGAATGCGGCGACTGGTTTTCTGACATGCTGCTTTATATAGGCAGCCGCAAGTTCTTCAGAATTTCCTCCGATTTCTCCCACCATCAGGATCGCTTCGGTTTCGGGGTCGGCATTAAACATTTTTATCACATCCAGGTGTGTCGTCCCGATAATTTGATCACCTCCGATCCCAACGCATGTCGACTGGCCGCTACCCCGTTGGGTCACCTGCCAAACTGCCTCGTAGGTGAGTGTTCCCGACCGCGAAACGACTCCGATAGGTCCAGGCCTGTGAATGTAGGCTGGCATGATTCCAATTTTACACCGTTGACCAGGGGAAATTATTCCGGGACAGTTCGGACCAACAAGGCGCGAATTAGAATGTTCCAATGCCACACTTATCCTAACCATATCCAGCACGGGAATTCCTTCCGTTATGCAAACTATGAGTTTTAAATTTGCTTCGATACATTCCATGATCGATGCAGCTGCAGATATGGGAGGCACGAAGATCAGAGCCGTATCAACTCCCTCATTGATTACGCTTTCCTGAACTGAATTAAAGATCGGGATATTGTTTCCCGTCATTTGACCACCTTTCCCCGGGGTAACTCCCGCCACTATTTTGGTTCCAAAATCCAGACATTGGCTCGAATGAAAGGTTCCAGCCTTTCCAGTGATTCCGCAAACTACCACACGCGTTTCTTTGTTGACCAGGATACTCATTTGTTTGATTTCAGACTAGTTTTTTTGCAGCAGAGGCCAACGATTTTATTGGCAGCATCGTCGAGGCCATTGGCAAAGGTGATTCTCAGCCCACTGCTTTTTAATACCTCTTTCCCTTCTCCAACGTTTGTACCTTCAAAACGAACAACCATGGGAAGAGATAATGAGGTTGCCTGTGCGGCGTTTACAATCCCTTGTGCCACCGCATCGCATTTTACAATTCCTCCAAAAATATTAACAACAATTCCCCTAATATTTGGATTTTTAAGAATTATTCTAAAGGCACGGGTAATTTGCTCTTCATTCGCCCCTCCTCCAATATCCAAAAAATTTGCCGGTTGTCCTCCATGGTATTGTATTAGATCCATTGTTGCCATGGCAAGCCCAGCTCCATTTACCAAACAGGCGATATTGCCATCGAGGGCAATATAATTCAAATTATACTGTAACGCTTCCACTTCATTTGGATTTTCTTCCTCGATGTCGCGCAATTTTGCAATATCTGGATGGCGTGGGAGGGCGTTGTCGTCGAAATTTATTTTCGAATCAATTGCCAGAAAATGACCACTTTTATCTAGAACAAGCGGGTTAATCTCAATTAGAGAACAGTCTTTGGCGATAAACAATGCGTATAGTTTCAATAGTAGATCGGACAATTCCTGGGCTTGTTCCATGGTTAATCTTATTTTGCTGATCAGTTCTTTTGTTTGACTAATCGTCAGCCCAGAGGAAGGCTCAATGATTATTTTATGTAACTTTTCTGGTGATCTGTCAGCTATGGCTTCTATGTCAACACCACCTTCCGTAGAGAGCATTAGTACGGGTCTTCGAAGATTTCTGTCAATCAGGATTGCCACATAATATTCCCGTGAAAATTTTACCGGCTCTACCAAATATACTTTGTGGACAACTTTACCGCCATTTCCCGTTTGCTTAGTTACCAACGTGTTTCCAATCATACTTCTAATGACGTCAAGGGCTTCTTTTTTGGAAGAAGCAATTTTTACACCTCCGTAGCCGAAGTTATTTTTAAAATGCCCAGCTCCTCTTCCTCCTGCATGGATTTGGGCTTTGACACAAATCTTATCCAGATGAAATGCTCCTAGTACTGCCTGGTAATCATCCCCCCCAACTACTAGTACTCCAGACGGCACCGGTACTTTGAATTCCTTCAATAAATTTTGTGCCTGATATTCATGGATATTCATAAACCACTGGTTGACAATATGACAGCAATTTCACATCGTACAATATTTTTCTGCGGTAAAATATTTTGTTGCATGTGATTGGTTCGCAACATTCGATCTCTTTTGGGAATGTTTGTACGGATTTTTTACAAAGAGTGCTTTCCTTTAGAAAGAAAATGTTTATTTTGTTGACTTTTTTTAATTCCCATATTAGAGGATGATCAATTTTACATTCAATGAATACAAATACTCCTCTAGTTGTGCTGTCAGAAGATGACAAAAAATTGGCAGAGATCTTGCAAAAGCAAATAGAAATTTCCGGCATGGATGTTCGAACATTTCATGATGGTTCAGGTACCGTCGAATTTTTGCAAAGGGAAGCGGCCAGCATATTACTTCTTGATATTAATTTGCCTGACATCGATGGCTTCGATGTTATAAAGCAACTGCAAGATAGTCACGTAGAAATTCCAGTAATTTTCCTAACGGCTTTCTCGGACGAATACTACAAGTTGAAAGGTTTCGACGCGGGTGCCGAGGACTTTATAACAAAACCATTTAGTTTTACGGAATTAATCGCGAGAATAAAAGTTGTACTGCGGAGGACATATGGCAGAGATAGGGATAAGGTTTCTAGCAATGTTACCCTATGTGATGATGATTTTGAATTCTGTGGAGCGGTAATCAAACCATCTTTGATGCAAATAATTTTTAAGAATGGTAATTCTATCCCAATAAGGCGAAAGGAGCTGGGAATTTTAAAACATTTTTCTTCCAATGAAAACACAATCCTAAGCAGGCGTAACCTTATCCACAATGTTTGGGGGAAGTATGCCAATATTAGAAGCCGGTCATTGGATCAATATATCGTCAAGATTCGTCAGTTGCTCAAGGAAAATGGGTCCGATGCCAATTCCCTACGTACCCTACATGGAATAGGCTACATTTACACGACAAAATCCGGTATTCCCGACATGACTCGACGGGAGTATGCGGACACTTTCGACGTAATGCTGTAGAGTTTCCTCCCATAGGATAAGGTCTCGGATAAAAGAGAACTGGCATTTTCCATATCACAGGAGGTTTGTTTGTAAGTTTTTCTGAGAAAGTAATCGAAAGCAAAAAAAACTTCTATCATTTGGGACTTCGTTTTGTTACAACCAGAGGGACTTTTTTCGATGAAGGCATCCTCAAACAAGTACCACCTCGAAGGAGGCAAGTGGGGGGCCTGTGTGCCTTTTTACGATGCTATTCTCCCATAAACCGACGAATTGTCTTGAATGAAAACATTGCGGGGAAGTTTTCCTGAATTAATGCTTGCAAATGATTATTCGTTGGGTTCTGTAACTACCATTAGTCGGGGCGGTTAGCGCAATTGGTTAGAGCAACTGGTCTACACCCAGTAGGTTGGGGGTTCGAGTCCCTCACCGCCCACCACCGCGAAATATCGCATAAATACAGACCTTGCGGGTGGCGGAACAAGTGCAAAACAGGGCTAAAAACAAAACCTGTGTATAAAAAATGTATAAAAATCTCGTCTCAAAAAATAAACGAATTGTATAGTGTAAAGGTCAAACGTGTGTAGTTTTCATAAAGTTGTTTAAA
>JAITET010000007.1 GCA_031281895.1 Puniceicoccales bacterium
CTCTGTCGTTTTGGCGCATCCGTGTAGTACTTGTCCCATAGTGACTCCTTTATTTTTTTTAGTAATTCGTATTCTATCTCTTTCTCTTCTCCATTACAATACGGGACTATACACCTAGGCTAAATCTTTGATTTTTGCTTCAAAGTCTGCCAACTGTAGGGCATCGATCAAGGTGTCAATATGTCCATCCATGACCTGAGGCAAGCCATATAACGTTAGTCCAATGCGATGGTCGGTTACCCTACCTTGGGGAAAATTATATGTCCGTATTCTTTCGGATCGGTCACCGGAACCCACCTGGTCTTTCCGCGTTTGCGCATATTTGGCCCGTTCTTCTTCTTCCTTTTTTTGTAGCAGGCGTGATCGCAAGACTTTCATTGCCTTGACTTTGTTTTTCTGTTGAGATCTTTCATCGGCACAGTAAACAGCCATTCCAGTCGGTTTATGTACAATTTGAACGGCAGAATCTGTGGTATTGACTCCCTGTCCTCCGGGTCCACTGGCACGGCATACGGAGATTTCCAAATCTTCGGGAGCAATTGTTATGTCGACCTCCTCCGCTTCAGGCAAGACCGCCACCGTGGCAGCCGACGTATGAATCCGTCCATTGGCTTCCGTTGCTGGTACCCTCTGTACCCTATGGACACCACTTTCAAATTTTAAGAATTTATAAACATCCTCACCGGAGATTAGAAATATTATTTCCTTAAATCCTCCCGTGTCTGACATGCTCGTCGCCATCACTTCTATTTTCCATCCCCTGGATTCTGCAAATTTGGCATACATTCTATAAAGATCTCCGGCAAATAGAGATGCCTCTTCACCTCCAGTTCCCGCACGAATTTCAATGACAGTATTGCGAGAATCGCTGGGATCAGGAGGAATCATGAGCATCAGCATGTCCCGTTGGAGCTGTTCGATGGTACTTTGCAAATTCTCCATTTCCTGTTTTGCCAATGTTTTTAATTCCTCGTCCGAGGAAGGATCGTTCAACATCGCCTTTGCGGATTCGAAATCTGCCAAAGCTTTCCCTATGCGTTCTTCTTTGGCAATTAAAGTTCCTATTTTCTGGTACTCCCTTGATATGGACGAGGATGTCCTCCGGTCGGAATAGAAATCTGGACGACCCATTTGTTCCTCGAGGACTTTATACCTGGCTCTGAATTTTGCAATGTCAGGAGTATTTTTCATGGCAAATGGTACTAAAGTTTTTTCGGGAAAAACAAAGCATTTTAAGCATGATCAAAGACCACACCTTGACCATGCCAAGGTGCCATTACTTTCCGAGAGTCCCAATCAATCCTTTTATGTAGGCATTGGTTTTAACAAAATTCAATTCCTTGGCAATGATCCTTTCTCTATTCGTAAGATTTATGCGTGATTTTGTAGTGTTCCCTCCCCAATGTTTGCTAAAATTTTTGACATACTCCAGTCCTTTTGATAGGTGTTCAATTTGAGAAGTTTGATACTTTTTCAATCGGGCGATGTACCAATCGCTATTGATAATTGCTTCCCTGGTAAACATTGACCTAAATTTATCATCCCGCAAAGTCATCCCCGCATGTTGCCCGTCGACGGCAATGTGTAGCAAAGCTCGTAGTGGAGGAATAGCATTGTCAAGTTCGGCATTGTCGACTATTAGCAAAGCAGCACGCCTATGAGCCTCGAGGATGGTGTCCATGCTGTCAGCAAAAATGTCCATGTCCTGTGTTTCAGGACGCAGCATGCGGTCGGAAAATACCGTGTCCGGGAATTGGAATACACGTCCTGCCAATACTCTGACAAATTTCCGTGTAATCCTATATCCTAGACGTTCCGCATGTACCAATTTGCCGTTATGTACAAAATTTTCACAGCGTTCAAGGTATTCGTGCTCAATTAGAAACTTTGGGTTTCGTTCTTCATCGGTCATTCGACACCAAATTTCTGGCAATAGGTAGGTAATATCGTGGTCAACCCTGAAGTTCGGACCTACATATCCGGCTGCCGACAGAAATCCAGAATAGCCCGTTAGGATAAAGCTTAAAAGTGCATTGTTCAAATCGTACACACTGCTTAGACAATTGAATGGACCTTTCGTCATTGCTCCTTCCAACCCAGCACCGGTTGTCGATGGAGACTTTCCCGTCATGCTTGACATATATTCCAAAAACAGTTCCGGCAAATCCATATAGTGTAATGGACCATAGACGCATAGCGGCCGAACCCCCGTCTCCGGTGGGTTATTTCTTCGTCCCGAAAGAATATCGCTAACCGGCGTATACTCCACGTTGAAATCGCGGTCATACTTCCGCCATAGTTTTGATGAAACCGCCGTCAAATAGGTGTTAAATGCGTGGCAAATATCGTTTCGATTTTGCAGATATCTTTGATTTTTGCTTATTGTTCCATTTGGCATTACCCGTAATTCCGATGGACAAACGATAAAATTTGGTGCATTTTCATCGTGTATAAAATCTTCCAACATCTTTTTCATGGGAGCGGAATATGTTTCGAATTTTATGCGATTGTGCATCATTTGCTTTACATCATCCCTAGTTAGGGCTTTAAAATTACACGTAAAAATATTTTTAAGCGTCAAATCGCATTCGCTTCCCGGGTCATAGCCTGGAATAATCGCTTCGTCGGGACGTTGGTATAGCCTATATTCACAATTATGTACAATTTTGATGGATGGATTGGCATTGTTGCCCATCAAATGGGAAATATTTTTTGCGGGAACGGTGGTGGTGACTGAAATATCATCTGCTAGTTGGAATTTTGCCGATGGGACAAAATCATCGCGCAGCGAGAAGAGGCGCCAATGATTCGAAAAATCAAATCCAACCCTTAGGTAATGTTCGAAAAGCTTTTCATTGTTATACCTCAATTCGTTGCCATATTCTCCATTAATTTTATCAACGGTAAAAAATTGCTGCCAGTCGGATTCCCCAAAGTTTTTACTAAACCGTTTTATGGTAAAAATTAACTCCAGTACGTGCTGCGGGATAGTTTTTAGCCATGAATTATATGCATCGTCGTAGTGGTCATTGGGAGTCAATAGTTTTATGACGCTTCCAAGGCTTCTCCTGGGGTCCAATAGGGACCTACTGTCTGTCCTGCCGTTATTATCCTTAAAGCGTCTTGAAAAATCCTTTTGAATTATTTCCTGTGCTAAGTTGCAATCTTTATCATAGTTACAAACAATGGTTGGGCCGGTTAATATAAATTCGTCGATTGGCTTTGCGATTTCCGATTTTCCACCACCGGAAACTGTCGCTGGCTTGTAACAAAAGATTCCACGGGAAGAAGTTCCTATCATCTTCCACCTACCATTTCGTCCATCGGGCTTTTCAAGCGAAATTCTATAGCCGGAAGGTAAAATATAGACCTTTTCAAATTCGAGTGGCAATTTGACAGTTTTCCCTTCGACTTCCCATGAAATTGTCAACTTTGGTAAACAAAAATTGGCATGGCCGGGCAGATATATGATAGTTGGGAAATGCTTGTCAATGGCAAAACCATCCCGTAAATTCAAGGATTTGGAACAACAATTTATCGTGTTTTCAAATCCATGACTATCCCCAAAATCTTTGCCATAGTTGAATCTATCACCCAGATCGTACCTTGGAAAAACCAAAGTACCTCCCGAATGTTCTTCTTCGCACATGCCAAGCACATTGGCTACGTATGCCATCTGCGATTTTATTTCTTTTTTGCCGTACCCATTATAGCTATCGGCAACTATGGAAATTACGACATTGCCACCGTCGCGGGCCATAACCCTAAAAGGTTTTCCATCGTGATATAATTCATCCTCCTTTTCCCAGCACATACCATCTTTTTTTTGCCGTTCGGAAGCCCTATCAATGTGGGGTAGCCCCAGGAATTTTTTGGTACATTTTCTAAGCTGCGGTGCAAATACTATGCACCCCGTATGCCCTGTCCACGTTATTGGGTCTAGGGCGGCATCATTTTCTGGCAGGAACGGGGATCCGGCGTTACCAAAAATACTTTCCGTACAGTCCAAGATGCTGACCAGGCTTCCAGGGACAAAGAATCGCACTTCCATCTTTTTTTCCTCTTGAATACCTTCCATTCTCGGACAAATCATTGGCTTCATATAGTTGGAAACAAATAGCTTGGCAGGATTGCTGCCATCAGAAGTAAATGGTACAACCAACATTTTATCATCCGGGTTAAATGCCACTTGCAACATTTTTGCAAACGTAATTTTTGGAATTTCTTTTTTGTCGGACGGAATGACGGGGCCGCCTTCGACGATATGGAAAACGTCCTTCGTTGTTCTCTTATCCGTAGATGGATTGTGGAGGATACCATTGTATGTCCGATAGGAATCCACGTAGTCGGAGTGAAATTCGTCGGAATTTTCCGGGAGCGATAGGACCCTGGCAACACCATATTTGTCGCAGATAAAATCGTTCAGGGGAAGATAGGGACCCGCATAGAGATCTCCCAAAAATCTTTTGCAAAATTCTTCCACCCGTCCGTCGGCTTTGCATTTTCCACCGAACGAATTTTCCACCTTCAAATTTTTTTGATAAATGGCGGAGGAAGAAGTATGTGCTTTCGCACTTTTAAACGACAGGAGTTGTGTTTTTATATCGCCTATTTCTCTGCCCTTTGGCAAAATATTTACTCCCTTTGCGGTAACACCTATGCTCGCTCTTCTCTCCATATCAACTCCTGGATAAAGCATAGGAATAGTTTAGCGCATGGCAAGAAACAAAATATTTCTGTTATTTGATCGCCGGTGAGCTACCAGACCTTGATACTTGCCCTAGAGAAAAAATCCCTCCGTGACAAATTAATTTCAAAAGGTTTATCATTTTTATGCAAAGAAACATTTGGTGTTCTTTGCATAAAAATGATGTGGCACACAAATTATGCGTTGGCTGCGTTAGGCTAATCCTAGCGTTCCGCTAAGGCTTCACCAAGCTCATCTGGATGAAGGACGAATAATTGATATAGGAAAACAGGATCGACGCCTCTACCTCCTCCAAGGAAAGGAGCTAGTCTTCCTAATTCAGAGATGCTTGAGCTTTGGAGCCTTGAATCGTTCGGGATAGCCTCCTTTACTGTTTCTTGAAGCCGTTTGAAGTTGCGGTCATAATTTATTTTTTTTAAAAAAGCATTAACCACTTTTCTATCATGTAAAACTTTACCAAATTTCATGCCTTGTGCAGTACCATCTGGCCTGGTTGCAAAAACTAGTGGCACTCCGTCAAGTGGAGAAACATTGTGGCCAACGAAGTCAGCAACAACGAAGTCAGCAGGAGGCCTTGTTGCTCTTGTAGCATGCCTTGTTGCTCTTGTAGCATGCCTTGTTGCTCTTGTAGCATGCCTTGTTGCTTCTGTAGGCCTTGTTGCTTCTGTAGCAGGTATTTGATCTGGGGCCTGCTGCCCACCATTACTAGCGTTTTGTATTCTTTCCATATAATTTCCAATTATTGATTGGGCCACAATCCCAACACTTTTTTTGGTTAGCTGTCAACAACAAATTTTGTAATTCTTAAAATTTTCCACGAAATTGCAAAAACTTTTTGTTAACTTATTTACTTTTGGCAATTGTGCTGCAAATGTTTTATTCCGTCACACATTATCATAATTAGCATTGGCTGCTCGAACGAAGGAAAGGTTTTACTTTTAAATGCAGGTTATAATGCC
>JAITET010000053.1 GCA_031281895.1 Puniceicoccales bacterium
TGTGTCAAGTACATTAATTTTTTGCCATGCTTTACCATATCCACTTGGGCTAGCACTAAAACCCACAGTTTTACTTTTCACCGGGAAAACCAGTGGAAGCTGAAAAACAAATGACCTTCCTTCCTAAAAATGGGATTATTTCCTCCACATGTTCTTCAACCGTGTTAAAAAGACAGCTTTCAGGAGAATTTCCTAAACATCAAAGCTGCATTTTGTCCACCAAATCCCATACTTTCGTTGATGGCGTAGTGAACATCTGCTTTTATGGACTTGTTTGGCACATAATTAAGATCACACTCAGGATCTGGTGTAGAATAATTTATGGTAGGGGCAATGATCCCCGTCTCTATCGTTTTGGCACAAACTGCAGATTCAACGGCACCGGTTGCACCCAACAGGTGTCCAGTTGCACCTTTGGTAGAACTGACAAAAAGTTTATCTGCGTGATTTCCGAAAAATTTCCGTATGGCCACCGTTTCATATTTATCATTGTATGCAGTAGACGTGCCATGGGCGTTAATGTACTGTATGGCGGAGGGATCTACACCCGTTTCTGCAAATAGTTCTTCATAGCATCTTACGAGTCCATCCCCATTGGGATCGGGAGCAGTTATGTGATATGCATCGCAACTAGCCGAGTACCCCACGATTTCACAGTAAATTTTTGCCCCCCTGGACTGGGCATGCTCCAGAGTTTCCAGGAGTAAAATCCCTGCCCCATTGCCCATAACGAAACCATCGCGGGTTGCATCAAATGGACGGCTAGCGGATTCAGGCGTATCGTTATATGCCGTTGCAACGGCTCGCATGGAACAAAAGCCGGCAAGGCTTACGGGTGTAACGGCAGCTTCACTACCACCCGTGAAAACGGCGTCTGCCTTGCCAAGCTTCAACCAGTTAAAGGCTTCTCCAATTGAATGGGTGCTTGTTGCACATGCACTGAGAACTCCAAAATTTGGCCCTTTCAGTCCCAACTCCATACCAATTATCCCGGAAGCAATGTTAGCAATTAGAGCCGGGATCATAAATGGGGAAATATATCGGGGGCCCTTTTGGAAAAAAATTCTAGTTTGTTCCGTTATCGTCGACATTCCTCCAATGCCAGAGCCTACGATAACACCAATACGAGACCTATCGACATTATCGAGGTCGATTTTTGCATCATTGACTGCAAGTTTTGCTGCGGCAATCGCATAGATTGCATATATATCGTTTCGTTTTATCGACTTGCTATCGATAAAGTCGCTCGCATTAAAGTTTTTAAGCTCCCCGGCTACACGACATGGGTAATTGCTAGCATCGAAAGAAGTCACAGCCGTTATCCCGCTTTTCCCGCCTATTAGATTTTTCCAAGTCTCATCGGTTCCGATCCCAACAGGGGTAACAAGCCCAATACCCGTAACGACAACACGTTTTCCAAACCCGTTAATTGTGCGTATGGTGGCCATTGCTTAAAGGGACAACTTACTCACTTTCTATCTTTTTGCTGATGAAATCAACGACATCCCTAACGGTACGCATTTTTTCAGCTTCCGACTCTGGAATCTCTCCCTTGATCTCATCTTTGAACTCTTCTTCGAACGCCATTATCAATTCAACGGTATCGAGAGAATCAGCCCCAAGATCATCGAGGAACGATGCTTCCAGTGTTACCTGTTCTTCGTTTACGTCCAATTGATCAACAATGATTTTCTTAACTCTTGATTCTATATTATTGCTTGTCATAAGTAAAATCCCTCATATCTTCCGCATCAAAATGATCCTATTCTGGTACGCAAGCCTTTTTTACATCACCATTCCACCATCAACATTAATGACATGTCCCGTTATATATCTAGCCCCATGTGAACATAAAAATTTTACAGCTTCTGCCACATCATCTGGCATGCCCAATTCCTTCATCGGAATATTTTTTAACAATTCTGTTACTATGTTTTCACCGAGTTTGCTGGTCATGTCGGTCCGTATAAATCCAGGAGCTATTGCATTTGCTGTTATGCCTCTGGAAGCAACCTCTTTGGCTATGGACTTGGTAAATCCGATTATTCCCGCCTTGGCCGCTGCATAATTTGCCTGTCCGAAGTTACCTATCAGTCCGACAATGGACGCCATATTAATGATTCTTCCCCATCGTTTTTTCATCATGGGATGCAATAAATTTTTAGTCCAATAAAAACAACTATTTAAATTTGTGTTTAAAACTTCCTGTCATTCTTGTTGGGACATTTTTAACATCAGATTGTCTCGGGTTATGCCGGCATTATTTACCAAAATATCAACGGCAGAATGTTTGTCCAATATGCTTTTGCAAGCACCTGAAACCAAGTCAGAGGAAGACACATCAACGGCCATATGCTCGGCAGAATATCCTTGGTTTCGTATGTCCTGTGCCAGGGCACCACAGCTATCTTCGGATTTGCTTATGCAAATTATGTGGCCACCGATTTTTGCGAGGGACATGGCGATAGACTTCCCAATTCCTCGCCCGGCACCAGTTACAACGCAAATTGTTCGAGATAATTCTTGCTCCACCATGGGGATGGTAATGCTATGCCATTTGCTTGAGTCAATAAATTTTTTTTATGGAAGATATTTTAATATAAATTTTATTGAAAACTGAGAAAAATTTGGCAACCTTAGGTTAGGTTTTGGCTTTTGTAAAAGTTATTGAATTCAATGGGCAAATGGAAAACATTTTTATTGGTGATATTTGTATCGTTTGGCATTGCCCTGGTGGTAACTGGGATTGTATTTTGCAAAAAATCGAATACATTTTATCCTTCATCCATTCCATTGGCGAACGAGCTTAAAAGGGTAATTTTCGAAACAAATGGGAAAATTACATCGGCATGGCTGGCCCATGAGTTGCATATTAGGAAAGGTACGGATCTATTTTCACTGGATATTTCTTCCATGAGAGAACGGCTGGGAACCATTTCTCAAATTAGGAATGTTTTTATAGAAAAACGTTATCCCGATACATTATACATAAAAATCAACGAGTGTGTACCCATATTAAAATTGGTCGCCAATGTCGATGGAGAAAAGAAATTATTCCTCGTTGACGAAGAAGATGGCAGAATTTTTTCCCCCATTTGCTATGGCCGAGAAGACGTTTTAAACCTATTGCCCGTTAATTTAATTTTGCGAACAAAGGACAAATTACAATTCCTTCCCCAGGAAGGAATGTCCACCGTTAGAGAGCTTATTGCCACACTAAAAGATGAATTTCTAGATATTTTTCAATCGATAAAATTTCTCGATCTCAGAAACTATGATCACCGCTTGGGTGCCATCTGGTCGACCATAGGATTGCACCTAAAGAATGAAATTGTCGTTGTGTTAAAGCCACAGGATTTTCATATCCAACTGATGAAACTCGATTATCTAATTAACGAAAAGTGTCAATATAACCTGCATAGAATCAAGAAAATAACTATTTCTTCTCCCGACAATGCCATATTGGAGTACAAATGGTAAAATGGGCTATGGCTGACTCGCCCGATCCGTTAGCAGAGAACTTTTATTCGGTTTTTGTCCCATGACTTTTGCGTTTCCAAAATGGATTACACCTCAAAATTCGTCTCATTGAAAAATAAAATGCCTTCCGGAACGTGTATCGTTTGAACATTGATTGGGCAAAGCTTGAACACGTTGGGTAAAATCTACACCGGGCGGATGGTCCCAGCAGGACAACCTTGAGTGGCGACAGAATATTTCTATACGATCCTATCAATAGGACCGCAAAAATTTTGAATACTTTGTCGAAAAGTTTTGAACAACTTGGAGTCATTTTTTTGCCAGAAATTTGTCCAAACCCTGGGGGTGATGGCAATCGAGTCAACAAAATTTCATCGCCCATAGGTATCTTGCAAGTGACGCAAATATTGGGGTGTTGAAGATTCGCACAGGCCATTAAATTGTTCGCTAGTCATCCTCCATTGCCAATTTCCGAAAGAGGTATTCGGTGTGTTAAATCTTGCTTCTGATCCAAGATTTAAAATATCTTGCATGCTCAAAATCAGTAGATTGGATGGCGATTCATATGCCTCTTTGATGAAATCCCATGTGACGTCATCGCAATTTGTTCGCAGATAGCACCTTATCTGATGCTTTATATCCTCAGACAACGAGTTGAACCACCCTCTAGTTGTATCGTTGTCATGGGTCCCCAGATATAGTACGCTATTTTTTTCATGTTCGTGGGGAAGGTATTTATTTTTATTATTTCGGTCGAATGCAAACTGCAGTACATTCATTCCTGGCAATCCGGTATTCCGTAACAACTGCGTAACATTATCGTTTAGGCACCCCAAATCTTCTGCTATGAATTTTGTGAAAGGAAATACTTTTTTGACATGCTGGAAAAATTTTATCCCGACAGATTTTGCCCATTTTCCTTTCATTCCGGTGGTGGCAGGTGTGGGAATTTCCCAGTAGTCACAAAATCCTCGAAAATGATCCAACCGTATCACATCGTACAGTTCCACACATCGCCCTAGGCGATTTGTCCACCATGAAAAATCATCAGCCGCCGAAACATCCCAGTCATAGACGGGATTCCCCCAGAGCTGTCCAGTTTTTGAAAAAGCATCCGGAGGAACCCCTGCGACAAATTTTGGAAGCCCATCTTTTTGTAATTTAAAAATCCGTTTGTTTGACCAAACATCCGCACTGTCAAAACCGACAAAAATCGGAATATCTCCTATGATTTCGATGCCTTTTCCATTGGCAAAGTTTTTTAGTTTGTTCCATTGCCTGTCAAATGTCCATTGGATGAATTTGTAGAAAGTTGCCGTTCGGCTAAGTTTTTCATCGGAATGGAGCTTTGCCGCTGCGATCTGAGGGTCGGAAAATTCTTTTGGCCAATCCGTCCATAGGCGACCTCCGAATTGGTTTTTGATGGCCATGAAGGTGGCGTAATTGTCTAACCACCAGGCAGATCGCTGGCAAAAACTATTAAAATCTTCAACGTGGTGTTTTAAACGTAAAAAATTTTCAAATGCTACCTCTAAAACCGGCCAAAAGTTTTTATACAATCTCCCGAAGTCTACGGACGATTCCGCCATTGTCCCTAGCCCATTCAAATCCGTGGGGATTAATAATTCTTCCCCGACGAGGCCTTGCAAATCGATGAAATATGGATTGCCCGCAAAGGCGGATGGGCTTTGGTAGGGGGAATCTCCATAGCTCGTTGGGTTTAATGGGCACAGCTGCCAATATTTCATTCCGGATGCTGCTAAAAATTTAATAAAATCATAGGCCGGTTTGC
>JAITET010000065.1 GCA_031281895.1 Puniceicoccales bacterium
ACTAAAGGACTGGCGCCGCGTCGCAACTCGCTATGACCGCTGCCACCACACTTTCTTTTCAACCATTTGTATCGCTTGTATTTTCCTCTTCTATTTGGGCTTATGAGTCCTGACCCTAGAGTTTCTGTTTTCACTCTAAGAAACTTTGCTGCTTCCTTGACATCTAGCAGTTTTTCATTATAATCTTTGTCTGTTCGCTGCTCCCTATACTACTTGCGACCATAGATAAGCGCCAGCTTATAAAAATTTTGTCAATATTCAAATGTTTTTGTCAATTTTTAAACAACTTTATGAAAATTACACACGTTTAACCTTTACGCCCTACAATTCGTTTATTTTTTGAAACGAGATTTTTATACATTTTTTATACACCAGTCTTGTTTTCAATCTCGCTTTACACTTCGCCCATCACCCGCAATCCCTGGATTTTTGAAGCTTACGAAACTGGCGAGGCAGGAGGGAGTCGAACCCTCGACCTTCGGCTTAGAAGGCCGCTGCTCTGTCCACTGAGCTACTACCCCTCAACAGTATTATATAAAGCCTCTACTTTTACCATGTCAAAGCAAAAATCCTCCATTTGAACTGTCTATCAATATGCCTGTCCCACAGGCACTACATTTGACAATTTCACCATAATATGGGGCCGTACATTTAGGCAAAAGTATGCTCCCTCGGTCCTAACGCTAATAAGGTCAATGGAGCAAATTTGCTGAGATTGGAAAATCTATGGTAGCTCCCAATGATCTGAAAAGTTTTTCCAGTGAACTTGCTTCTAACTTTCCGTTTTGCAGAGAAAATCTAATACACTATTTTCCCTTTGCAAATCTTTATGGGGGGCTGCATCGAAGTGTCCACCACTATCAACTGAAATCAACACTATTGCCTTAGAATATTGTAATAATCGTAGTGAAATATCATACACTGTAATTTCGTTAAAATCAAAGGTATTCGGCAAATTAGCTGCAAGCCATTGGGATAGCTCGTCAATGCTATCTTGCTTCCATTCGGAAATTTTGCACCACTGTACAAAATTTTGAGATAATTCCATTTCGTTTCTAAAGTGAATACTCAAGTCTATACTAGGCACAGAAAAAGATATTTGTGTGGTTTTACCACCGTTGTGACATATTTCAGAGACTGGACGCTTGAAAAGATTTGCAACGGATAGACAAGAATTTGTATCAAACATTTGGTTGGAATTTTCATTACCGTAACCCAGCTTGTGTCTCAGCAAATTTACCATTTCATGGGTATGAGTATGGTCGCCTACTTGCTCTAATATTGCATTAAATCCACAGTTGTTATGTCCATCTCCGGACGTACTGTTCTTGCTTCTGTCGGTACCATCTAGAAGAGCATCTAATCTGATATCACGAAAGTATTTCGGAATTGTATCATTTTTTTGCTGCTGGACAGGCCGTTTCACTTCTTCCCTGTGATATTCGACAGGCTGCAACCGTCTACATAACGCAATTATATTCGTAATATTCATAGTTTTCAATACTTCTCCGAGAAGGAAAAGTTAAAGGTTACGACTAATTTTTGCATTGTCAAGAAAGATAAAAAAATAAGAAAAACACCCCCCAGCTATATATTTTTGAATTTTTTCAATGGACGATTTTCCTTGAAAAGTGGGAGCTAAAAGAGATGGTTCACGGTGTGAAAGTGCCATTTTTTGATTTAAAAAATCAAAATTCAGAAATTAAGTCCGAAGCGATGGGAAAATTTTCCGAAATTTTCGACGCAGGTGCATTTATATTGGGAGAGGAAGTAACAATCTTCGAAAAAAATGTAGCGGAATATTTGGGAATAAAACATGCCATTGGAATGTCATCGGGGTCAGATGCTATCCTGGTTACATTGATGGCACTTGGCATTGGAGAACCCAATGAAGTGATTTGCCCATCTTTTACTTTTTTTGCCACCGCCAGTGCGGTGGTACGCCTTGGTGGTATCCCAGTATTTGTGGATGTCGATCTTGCCGATTTCAACATTTCATGGGAAAAAATTCGTGAAAAAATTTCCGCCAAAACAAAAGCTATCTTGGTTGTCCACCTATTCGGACAAGTAGCGTTCATGGATGAGATTGTAAAAATTGGCCGGGAGTTTAATATCCCAGTGATCGAAGATTGTGCACAATCCTTCGGTGCCAAACGGCATGAACGACAGAGTGGTACCCTCGGAAACATTGGATGTTTTAGTTTTTTCCCCACCAAAAATCTTGGAGGGTTTGGAGACTCTGGTCTTGTTTGTACCGACGATGACGACATTGCTGAGAAGATAAAAATTCTACGTGTTCATGGAATGAAACCACGATATTTTCACAGATATGTCGGAGGAAATTTCAGGATCGATGAACTGCAGGCAGGCTTATTAAACGTAAAATTGCCTCACGTCGAGGCTTACATAGCAAATCGCAGAAAAAACGCTGCCATCTATTTGGAGGCACTAAATGGGTTAAACTCCATCGTTTTACCCAAAGAGATTGAGGGAAATTTTCATACGTGGAATCAATTTACAATCAGGATTTTGAACGGAAAACGCGATGAAGTCTGTCGAGCTTTGCAGGCAAACGATATTGGGTATAATATTTACTATCCTTTGCCATTGGACGCCCAGGAATGCTTAAAATCATTCGTCGATCCGCAAAATTTAACCTCCAATGCTATGCTGGCATCGAAAGAAGTTTTAAGCTTACCAATTTATCCGGAACTAACTTCCGATCAGATTCTTCATGTCATAGCAACATTAAAACAAATTTTGCATTAGGCGATTTGAAGTATTTTATCCCTGCTTCCTGACAGAAAGTAAAGACATGATTAATCAAATGGCCATGGGATTTGGAGAAAACGAAATTATAGCTGCTCTGCATCCGCTGGAAAACTCAGCCATAGGGGAATCTTTTTACCCTTCTCCCCATGCTTTTCTACTCTTTTTGTCTCCATTTGGTCATCTATCGCAAGCTGGATGTCCCTGCTCCGATCAGAATTTTGTCATTATTTTTCTTTACGCCGGAAATTTTTTGTTTAAAAATCAACAGACTTTTAGAAAAAATGGCAATGGACACAGGCAAGTGGTGTATCGTTCGACTAGGTGATGACTACAATTGGTGGGTGCATGAAGTCAGCGATGATACTTTTTGTGATACGGAGTTAGGGATTCTCGACCCGAAACAGATAGAGCACATGACCGATCTATTGGACCAATTGAAACAATATGGTCTCGATGATGAAGTGGTTAACGATGCATTTATTCCCTATGCAATCGATAGGGAAATGCCTAAGGAAATGTTTAGATTGTACGAGGTGAAGGACAATATTTTAAGTCCACGGGAACGTATTTTTTGCCTGCCCAATAGTTCCGGAGAACAGGAAGGAATGTTCGCCGAATTCATAGATCACATAATGGCTCTGCGGATAAAATTATTGAATGCCAGTTTTGATTTTAAGCAACCTTTGAATTTGGAAGAGGTCGAAGATATTTTGCATGCGGAGCAACAGGAGCGGTATATTGCCGGCGTTAAGACCCATGCATTCGATGAAATTATGGCCATATTGGACTATGTTCCCGCCGGATATAGCCTAGATGCGGACAATGAGGATGAAGATGAAGAAAAAGATGACCTTGATTTGTTGGAGTTCGATGATGATGAGGAAGAATCATTAAAAGTTGACGGAGATAACCCTGGCGATTGGTAATAATGGGGGTTATTTATGGTAAGCAGACGTGTTGGTAATTTGTGAGAAAATATTCCATAGCCGTATTTCTTGTAGTGGCAGTATTTTTTGCTGCATTTTTTGTTTGGCCAATTTTTCAAGTTTTGTGCAACGGATTCACCACTTCGAACGGACGTTTTACCCTAGCTTATCTTTTTGCAATTTTTAGCAATAGAATATACCTGATAAGCATCAAAAATTCGATATTACTAGCATCTGTTACCACCATAATCGCTTTTCTGATAGCACTTCCATTGGCATACTTTACAGATCGCTATGATTTTCCTGGGAAAAAATTTTTTACCAATGTCGTTTTATTGCCTATTATGTTGCCTCCATTCGTTGGAGCCATAGGGGTTCACCATATTCTTGGTGTTCGTGGGATGTTAAATAGCATTCTCTTGAAAATTGGTATTATCGACGGAGCGCATTTGATCGATTGGCTGGGTAACTACAAACTAATCGGTATGTGTTTCCTAAATGCCATTAGCCTATACCCCATACTATACTTAAATCTGGTGTCGACATTGGCAAACATTGACCCTTCGCTCGACGAAGCAGCCGGGTGTCTTGGATGCCATGGGCTAAAAAGGTTTTTTAAAATTACATTTCCGTTGATGCGATCTGGAATTTTTGCCGGCGTAACATTGGTATTCATCTGGTCGTTTACCGAATTGGGAGTACCGCTAATTTTCGACTATAATTTGGTTGTCTCCGTCCAAATTTTTAACGGATTAAAGGTAATCAACGACAACCAGTTACCTTTTGCTTTGGTCAGTGTCGTACTCCTGCTATCGTTGGCATTTTATGTCTTTGGCAAACTGTTGACAGGGAATCAAAACTATGCGATGATGGCAAAGGCATCCCATGCCTCTTTGACCAAGAGAATAGGATTTTTCAAAAAATTAATCTGCTGTTCATCGTTTATCGGCGTTACCATTGTAGCTTTAATGCCGCATGTCGCTGTGGTTTTAACATCATTTGCTGGGGATTGGTATAATTCAATATTCCCCAACGTTTGGACATTGGATAATTATAAAATTACACTCGGCCATCCTCTTACAATTCCGTCGATACAAAATAGCGTGATCTATTCGGGTTGTGCGACTTTATTTGCCGTTATTTTGGGAATTATGATCGCCTTTGTCGTTGTACGTTCTAGACTGAAATTCCGCAATTTGCTGGACACCATGACCATGTTACCGCTAGCTGTCCCAGGACTTGTCATGGCATTCGGATACTTTGCAATGAGTCAGAAAGGTAGGATATTTTCATTTTTAAATCCCGTAGAAAACCCGACAATGCTGTTGATTATAGCCTATACGGTTCGGAAACTACCATTCATCGTGCGCTCGGCAATATCCGGTCTACAGCAGATGAGTTATACCTATGAAGAGGCTGCCCAGTGTTTGGGATGTCCTCCCCTAAAGGCTAGCATAAGGATTACTTTCCCATTGATAATTGCAAATTTACTGGCTGGAGGGTTATTGGTCTTTTCGCAAACCATGCTTGAAGTATCCGACTCTTTAATTCTAGCCCAAAAACAGCGATATTATCCAATAACCAAGGCCATCTACGAACTGATTAATTTACTAGGCGAAGGCCCATTTCTGGCATGTTCTCTGGGCGTTTGGGCGATGACATTCCTGGCCATAACCATCATCGGTGCTTCGACTTTCATGGGTAAAAATCTAGGTACTATTTTCAAAGCATAAGATATCAAAAAACCGATGATATGGGGTCCTACATGGGCCATTATAAACTCAAATTTTCAGACTGACGGTAGATTTTAGCGATGCTGTGGCGACTAGTAGTTTCTTTCTCTTAGGAAGAGTGCTAAGTGACCGTATTGCTCTCTTTCGATCAATCTCAGGACATACTCTTTGGTATAATTGGAAGATATACCTTCCACTCTGAGGTTTTCCATCACACCTTCCTCTAACAACCTCCGTAAACACTCTGCCCCATACTCATTTGCCAGTTTTAGGTCATGCAGACTTGTCAGGAGTAAGGCAACCTCTTTGGCTACATCGCTCGCAAATCTTGATAAGGTTAGCTTGTTATCATCGAGCAACAGCAGTACACACTTTGCCCCATTCCCATCATTTCTTCTGCTTTGGAAGACCAGTTCTGGGATAAGCTGTCTGGTCTCAGCCCTCGTAAATTTTGGCAAGTTGGTTAGCTTGTTATCCTCGAGCAGCTCCCGTAAACAGTATGCCCCTTCCGGATGTGTCAAGTATGCCCTACTCGGATGTAAACAGTCTCTATTCAATTGTAAACAGAATCCACCATTCGGTTGCATACAGTATGTACCGGCCAGTCTTAGGACAAGCTGTTTGGCCACATCGCTCTCAAATTTTGGCAAGTTGGTTAGCTTGCGCAACCTGAACAACCAAAATAAACAGTCTATCCCTTCCCATGTACCGGCCAGTCCTAGGACAAGCTGTTGGGCCTCATCGCCCTCAAATTCTGGTAAGTTGGTTAGCTTGTCAAGCTCGAGCAACTGCCGTAAACATTCTGCCCCTTCCTTGCCAGCGTTTGCCAGGTCTAGGACAACCTCACTCTTTCTGTCCCCGAAGTTAGGTGTGCTGCTGATAGCCTCCGCAACATGTTCTGCTTTAATTCCTACCGCTTGGCAAAATTTTAGCACAGCTTGCACATTTTCTTGCACATTTTGTGCTTCCCCTGGGCCCTCCGGCCCTATGGCAGCCTCAAAGGCCATTGTCAAAAGGACAGTTCGTTGTTCATCGGTAATCTTAATGAAAGCTTGTTTAGCAATTGCGGTGTCGTAGGAGTCACCGCCAAACCAGGATTTTATCCAAGCAAGAAATTTCGTCCCAATGCCAATTTTACTTTCCCCCTTATTAATTGCTTCGGCCAGCTCTCCTAAATTTACGGACGCAGCGCCGGTTGGGTCCGAGGCA
>JAITET010000098.1 GCA_031281895.1 Puniceicoccales bacterium
CTAAAATTAGGAGAAAGACCTCCAACGATTCCATGGCAAAGTTACAGGCTTTGGCGGATGAGGAAAACGTCTCACTCCCACAATACCTGGCCGGCATGCTCAGACATTCCCTTCGCGGAGACAACCTCGCCCATGTCCACTTTTTCCAGGACGGTTCCGGCGATACTTACAACACTGATGACCTCGATGAAATAGCTAGACAGTCGGATGCAGAGTCGGCAGCAGGATTGACTACAATTTGTAAAACCAAGGAAGAATCCGATGAGCATTTTAGAAAGCTCAGAGAAGAAGCAGCAATGGAAGCAGCAAGAAAAAAAGAAAGTCACAAACATGTTTCAACCAGAGTATACCAAACGATTCGATAGGGAATATAAAAAGTTTTGCAGCTTAAATCCAAAAATAACGGGAAAAATCGATGAACTACGGGTCGATATTTTGAAACATCCTACAGAAGGGCTAGGTCAGTCGGAACGGCTACGACACCGGAAGGGGAACTGGTGGTCGCGGCGCATAGACCATAAAAACCGTTTGGTTTACAGAATTATTGGTAATACAATACGATTTGAACAATACCAAGGCCACTACGACGACCATTAGAGATGGAAAAAGGAAGCCTAGTCCTCTTCATCCTTCAAATTTTTATAATATTCCTCCATCGATTCATTGGAAATTATTTCATCCTTCGGGAAAAACCTCGTGAAAAATGTCATTCAAAACAACATAAAACACCCCTTTTCTCCTATAACCAAATATGCGATGTGCTCCGCTTGCATCCCCAGGGATTTGATAAAATGTGCTTGGATCAATTTCTCGTACTTCACAAAGCCTAGTAAATATTTCGTAATACTTTCCTTTTGCATCAAAAGCATTTACCCGATGCGTATTTTTTGCTGACTGACGTCAGCCCATCTCAATCCTTTCGACTCCAATCTCTTTAAAGGAGGAAGTGTTTTCTCGCAAAAAAATTGTAAACTTTTTTGCCTACGATAATACTCTTCCCCTACCCCTGCGCTATTCCTCGCGGTATTCCTCGCCCGCGGGAAGATGGGCTGCAAACCCTGGTGCGGTTTGGACGAGGTGGGATTTTTGCTCCGCTGAACCACAGGTCGAGGTCTCGCGGCGGGGCGATGGAGAGGGTGGTCCGCGGAGCTACGAATTCCAGAGGCGGGGCGGAAACACTCGACACCTTTTTGGGACCATTCTTCGGTAGCAGTTTTTCATTATAATCTTTTGCTGTTTGCTGCTCGTTATACTACTTGTGATCATAGATAAGCGTCAGTATATAAAATTTTGTCAATTTTTAAACAATTTTACGAAAACTACATACGTTTAAGCTTTACACCCTACAATTCGTTTATTTTTTGAAACGAGATTTTTATACATTTTTTATACATAAGGTTTGTTTTTAGTCTTAGCTCGATCTCGTCTATCCCGCATCAATTCTTGGTGGCAAGAGGCGGAATCGAACTGCCGACACAAGAGAATTCTTAGTCTTCGGATTATGAGGACCCATATCGCTATTTGTACTCCAATATTGCATTATCGGAAGATGAAATGGTTATTTTCTTGATCCTATGTAGGTTATGTTTGCACTTTTCATTGATTAGGTAATCAAGTTTCATCAATTGAAGATGAAAATTCTGTGGTTTTAACACAACGACTATTCCGTTCTTTAGGTGCAGTTCTACGGTCGACCAAATGGCATCCGGGCGGTGGTCATAGTTTCTGAGATCGAGAAATTTTATCGATGAAAAAATATCTGGAAATTCATCCTTTAATGTGCCAATAAGTTCTCCAACGATGGACATTCCTGCCTGGGGAAGAAATTGCAAATTATTCTTTGTCTTCAAAGTTAAATTGACGGGTAATAGGTCTAAAACATCTTCTCGGCCATAGCAAATGGGTGAAAATATTCTACCATCCTCTTTGTCGACGAGGAGTAACTTCTTTTCTCCACCAATATTGGCTATCAATTTTAACATGGGCACGCATTCGTTGATTTTTACATACAATGCATCGGGATAACGTTTTTCTATGAAAACATTCCTAATTTGGGAAATGGTTTCTAGCCGCTCTCTTAGGGAAGAAATATCCAGTGAAAATAAATCAGTCCCTTTCCTAATATGCAGTTCATGGGCCAGCCATGCCGGTGTAATTTTCCCATTTGTTTTGAAAATTACCCTTCTAAGCTCATTCGCCGATGGAACAGATGAGGAATGAAATATATTCGATTTTTTGCAAACCACAGCCCCTGCCACTACCAAGGCAACGCCAAGTGGCACGAACACTGCCAATAAAAATGTTTTCCTTTTATCCATTGAGTTCAATAACTTCTGCAGAAGCCAAAACCTAGCCTAAGGTTGCCAAATTTTTCTCTATTTTCAATAAAATTTATATCAAAAATATCTTTCACAAAAGATTTCATTGACTAAGGCGAACGACACAACATTACCATGCTCCATGGCTGAACAGGAATTATTTGGGAAAATTTGCGTTGTAACCGGTGCCGGAAGAGGAATTGGGAAATCTATTGCCATGTCCCTCGCAAAAATTGGTGGTCATATAATTTGCATAAGTAAGTCCGAAGATAGTTGCGGCACCTTGGCACAGGACATACGGAATCAGGGGTATTCTGCCGAACATATGGCCGTAGATGTGTCTTCTCCAGACCTAGTTTCAGATGCTTGTAAAAGCATATTAAAAAAGCATTCCGCCATTGATATTTTGGTAAATAATGTCGGCATAACCCGGGACAATTTGATGTTAAAAATGTCCCAACAAGAATGGCAGGAAGTTTTAAACACAAATTTGAATAGCTGTTTCTATTGGACTAAAAATTTACTGCATCCCATGATAAAAAAACGCTGGGGAAGGATCGTTAATATGGCATCCATCGTCGGCCTGATAGGTAACTTCGGACAAGCTAATTATGCAGCAGCTAAGGCGGGGATAATCGGGTTTACCAAGTCCATAGCCAAAGAGGTTGCCTCCAGGGGCATAACAGCCAATGCAATAGCTCCCGGGTTTATACAAACAGACATGACCAGCAAACTCGGTGAAAACATGGTGGCAGAATTATTAAAAAATATTCCGATGAAGGAACTAGGAATGCCAGAGGATGTGGCAGAAGCTGTAAAATTTCTATGTTCCCGAGGAGCCAGATACATAACAGGGCATGTTATTAACGTCGATGGTGGAATGGTGATGTAAAAAAGGCTTGCGTACCAGAATAGGATCATTTTGATGCGGAAGACATGAGGAATTTTACTTATGACAAGCAATAATATAGAATCAAGAGTTAAGAAAATCATTGTTGATCAATTGGATGTAAACGAAGAACAGGTAACGTTGGAAGCATCGTTTCTCGATGA
>JAITET010000037.1 GCA_031281895.1 Puniceicoccales bacterium
TTTAAAAATTTCTTCGGTGAAACGCTTTCCCGTTTTCGCTCCCCACAATCCGCTTATTCTGCCATTTGTGCGGCCATTATTGCCTTCAATTTGGGCCCTTTATTTTGAGATTCGCGTAGTAAATTGTTTCCCGTTATCCGTTAGGATTGTATGGATTTTATAGTCGTTGTAGTTAACAAAGGCATGTTTGTGCAGGCAAAAGCTGGAAATTACAGGTAGAGAGTTTCAAACAAAGGTGCCATTTTCAACGAAGATGACCATAGGACGCAAATGTGTGGCGTAGGTCATGGAAATGAAAAATGGATAAAAACGCTTACCGTTTGGGGCTTAACATTCGATAAGAGCTTCACATCATGTGGCGATTTCTGCATTTCTTTATAAAAAAATTTTTGCACATGTCCGTTAGGTCTCGCAGCGTCGTCGTCCGACGAATATAATGGGGGAAGTTGCCCAAAGGATCTACGAAATCGGCAATGGGAATGGCATATTTTTTTATGGCCGAGGTTTTTTGAAGATCCGTGAGAGCAAGCTTGGTTGGAAAGTTTTGTAATTTCTCTATGAGATTAAAATAGTCTTCTCCGGTTGGGATAAAAATTTTAGTTTTATCAGTTAGTTCGGCAATCTGGCGAAATATCCATGGGTTAGATATGGCTGCTCGCCCAATCATTACACCATCGGCATTGGTTCTTCTAATAACATTTACAGCTTCCTGGGCTGTTTTTATGTCACCGTTAGCAATTACAGGGCAATTTAGGGCAGCCTTGGCAATGCTTATGCATTCGAAGTCAACGGGTTCGCCATACATTCCTTTTACGGTTCGTGCATGTACGTATACTGCAGACAACCTATGCCGTGCCAGATGGCTTAAAATAATGTCGAATTCCTGGGGGCTCTTGTACCCAATGCGAGTTTTTACGGAAATTGGAAAGTTGGTATTATCAGACATTGTTGAAATGATAGCATCGAGGGTATTTAAATCTGTTAGCAGGGATCCTCCCACGCCTTTTTTTCCAATTTTGGGCATGGGACATCCACAATTCAAATTGATAGATTTAATTTTATAATTTTGTAATATTTTTGCTATCCTTAGAAAATGTTCTGGTTCCTTCCCCAGCAGTTGTATGCTCAAAATCGCCATACTTTTTCTATTTTCTATCAAATCTACTATGTCTTCCGAGATGGTTGCCGTTTGGTGTACCCGTAAAAATTCCGAAATATATTCATCGGGATCTCCATAGTCGTACAGTATGTCCATAAAATGGCGTGTGGTTAGGCCTCGCATGGGTGCCAAACTTGTAAAAATTTTCCCCTGCGGTTGATCGATAGTGTACATAATAATCTTGAAATGCCGCCGATTCAAAATGATATATCCCACATGTCAATCGTTAGAACCTTCGTCTTGTCCATGTGCTTATTCTTAGCTGTGACGGATATCCATTGCGATCCAATTATGCGAAATGTCAAGAAACGTAATGCGGTGATTCAACGTGTTTCAATTTGCCAACTCGGCGATGATTCATTTAAAACAATTGGGGAATATTTCGGCCATAAAAAGGAACATCCATATTTTCGGTGCATAGCCCGTGATAACGAAAATATTCGGGCGGGGACCTATTTTGTGGTCGGGTTTAATAAATCAATTACCCTATTGCCTGTGGAAATATTCGTTAGGCTTTATATCATAACATCCCCACGGGATGGTGTGCTTTCGTTCAAATGTAAGGTTCCCGACAGCAGACATGCTTTCGTCTCAGAAATATATTGCGGCATAACATCGGTGCCAATAGACATAAAAACCCTCAGGGCATGGAAAGTGGAATTGGTCGACAAAAATGACCAGGTCATCTGTTCGCAACAAAGCTATATGTGGCAATAGCTAAACTTAGACTTAGAATGCAATTAGGCAGCATGACCATGGTTATCAAAAAAATGTACGGCATCGTCATACTCGCGAGGTCGTAAGGATTGTACCCGTTCCAGGAAACTTTCCTTTCCTTCTAGGGACTGAGCATGTTCCCGAAGTGCTTGTTGGTTCTCCTCCGTAGAATTCAGATGGTGGAAATTACCATATAAAATGGCCAGATTGGCAGCCGCTTTACGCCCTGCGGCTAGGACGCTGTCATCGACGATTGTCAGTGGATTGGCGGATGTTGGATTTCCAGCAGCATTGAACATCCAACAATCTTTTACATTCAAATCCCCCATTGCTTTACCTATCTCCTGCGCATCTTGGTCACTTAGAAGCAATGTTTTAAATGCCCCATTGT
This sequence comes from Puniceicoccales bacterium, assembly GCA_031281895.1. Lineage (GTDB taxonomy): Bacteria > Verrucomicrobiota > Verrucomicrobiia > Opitutales > JAIRKQ01 > JAIRKQ01. Next base: position 2,268 of record JAITET010000037.1, read on the forward strand.
CGGATTTGTAAACCAGCACAAATTGTGCATCCTTTCTCTGGGAATCATCCATCCACTTGGCACCTTCTAGGTTGTGTGCAAGGTTAGCCGTAATTTGTACGTCTTCCCCGAAGATCCGTTGATCGGGTTTACTTGCAATGCATTCATTGGCAGACAGTATGCGAGGAGCTGCTTCTTTGGAAATCAAAGAATAAAATGTAGGAGCTTGCTCCACTATCCTAGTTTTGGTTCTATCAATCAATGGGGAATCAACTAAAAGATCCAACTGCAACACTTCATGTTGCTCTTCTTCATCGGGGCTAGGAAGATTATGTCTTTCTTTTAAAACAGTTAGCAGTTCCCTATCAGAAATTTCATTCTTACGTGCCGCTGCTTGCAATCTTTGATCCACCAAATTTATTCTCCCTTCAGAGGCTCCAAATATAGATTCCAACCTAGCTCCTTCCGCAAACTCTTCCGACTGAAAGTCATCCATCATACTCTTCGCTCTCTCTTCCAGGGGTTTTTGTACCTGCGGTATGGACCCAGTTGGCTGAGTGCTTTCTTTGGATTGAGTTTCCGCTGAAGCTTCAGCTACCGCAGGAGAAACATCTGCCGCAGGAGGAGCATCCTCATCGGGGCTAATCTGTACGGTTAAAATATCCCAAGATGTTTCGTCCATAACTTTGCTACTATCATCTGTGACCTGTTCTTGTTCCTGTTCTTGTTCCTGTTCCTGTTCTTGTTCCTGTTCCTGTTCTTGTTCCTGTTCCTGTTCTTGTTCCTGTTCCTGTTCTTGTTCCTGTTCCTGTTCTTGTTCCTGTTCCTGTTCTACTTCTGTCCCCGTGTCAACCGTACCTTCCTGAATCGAGAAGTCTAAAACTTCTTTAGATTGATTTAGTACTTTTTCGGCTCGGGTCTTAAATTCCCTAGCTATGGACCCATCTACCTTTTCAATGACTGCAAGGATACCTTTGTAGTAGTTTTGCAAGGCATCATATGCCTTTTGCTCGGAAGTAAATCCACCAAATATTGTCAAGGGATTTGCTTCGAAGGAATTATATATAAATTGGTTACACAGGGCTAGTATTCTTTGCTCTCGGCCTGATATTTTTCCCCCACCATGCTTGCTGATAATTGTATGCAATCTTTCGAAAAGTATACCTTTCAAACAGTTTGATATTTGGGCTTTGTAAGACTTGTATGTTTGTTTTGCCAGCATGACCGATTGATTCTCTATGCAACAGGAACATATTTTTGTCATAGCCTCCACAGGGTCAGCTTTTACATCCATATCCGAAGGTAACAAATCTTGCGGAACACAGAGATCTACCGTTTGCGAATCCAGAAATTTCCTTGCGCGCAAGATACCTTGCAATGCCGTTCTAATCGGAGTGGTATCAGGGTTGACGGTTAATATGGCTCTGGCATTTTGATCCAAAGGTACGTCACATCCTGTACATCTCAATTCGTCAAAATATGTGAATGTTTTACCGATATTACCTTTCCCTACGACCTCTTCTATGGTGTCGAGTCTAGTATTTGGGATCGGAACCGGATGCTCGCGATCACTTTGTTTCATTACAAAGAAAGATTCTTCTCCCGTCATCGTCTTTCCCAGGTAAACCACATACTGTACACTATCATCACTTTGATAATAGTCTAATATATCCCCGGCGACTTCCTCGTTTGTTCTGTCTTTGAAAACTCCTCCCGCATCTACCAGGGCACGTAAATTTCCAGAATTTTCCGCATGGGCGGTTTTATGTGCCCCTAGAATGCTAGATACCGTTGCCTTTTCTGGGGTTAATATTTTTGAAGCTCCCGTCTGGAAATCATTCCGCAACTTTTGCATAATTTTACCTTCGGTCCCCAGCTCTAGGATAGCCTTATTGTCTCCTTGAAATGCGGAATGGTACGTTTGCATATTCCAGGGAGTTCCCGTACATCCAACGGACGTTTTGCTCATGTCCACCATCGACACCGCATCGCATTCAAGCAGTTCGGAATTATATTTTATTGTATTCGCGGCCAACATTTTCGCAAACGACATGAATTTTAGCGATGTTTTATCGGCATTTAATTGTTCGGTTGCCTTCTGGATTGCTGCATGGCGTTGTGTGTCGGACATCTTCTTGAGGTCGCTAAGTTTTCCGAGACCGCTGTCTGACCACACAGACTCTAGTGATTCCTTCAATGCTTCGGGCAACGATCCGTCAATGTACTTGTTAATTAGCGAAGTCATCTGAGACGGCTGAATACCATCGTGCAAAATGGCTGCAAAAAAGTAGTATGTTTGCTCATAAACATTACCAAATTCCCCAGAAGAAGGCGTGCCTACACCCTGGTATGGAATGACAGCCCCATCTTTCCTGAAACCGTAGTGGCGGTTATATTCTTTTCCTGCAGCACTATCTATAATGGACAGCATACCTTTTTGCAGTGCAATCTTTTCCGCTTCCTTTGGATGGTCTCGTTTTATCTTTTCCCAAGCTCGTTTAAAATCCGCACTCGGCTCTTCGGTCCCGAGCATAAATTTCCGAAAATCGCTTTTGTCAATAGAACTGTCCAATTTCTGAATCTGGGAAAAGCATCTTTCGATAATTTTTCCCTTAAATATGTCGACGGGCGGTTGCCCTCCTTTTTCAACTCCAAACTTATCACCACGAAATGCCTCGTATAACTTAGTATCTTTCGTAACAACATCCATCATCGATGCAATAACATCAATTTGGGAGTCAGCAAGTGATCGCCGTGCACCACCGGGAAAATTTACTGACTTTGATATGTCAAGATTCAGGTCTATTTCGTCTAAAAGTTGTACGCAATTTTCTTTTACCTCTGATAGGATATCTGCCAGCTGTTTTGCCCGTGCCATAACTGCGGGATCTCCACCTTCTATCGCCAATCGGCTTGTCCTTATGAATTCCAACTTAATAGCTCTGAGGGTCGGAGCTTGGATTACCAAGCATCCTCCTCCATCCTTAGCCCGTTTAAGCTTTTTCAGTATTCCCGATAGCTTGCTGACATCTTGCAAATCCGATTTGCTTTCATCGATGCTGATAACTTCTTGGGAATATCTACTCTCTTGAAAAAGTCTCAAATTTCCCAGCATGGCAGTGTATTGGGAAGGGTGGCAAACAAATAGCGGTATTTTGTGCTGTTGGCTTATGCTATGGGCCAGCTGAGAAAGAATAACACTCGTTTTCCCGCCTCCCATCATAAGTTGAAAAGTGACCCCCGTTGGTTCATTGCTGGCCTCGTTTGCCTGGAGTTGAGCCGTTACATTTTTAATGATGTTAGCTTGGGCTCCTCTTACCCGAAAACCTACTATGTCTTCAAAAACCAACGCTTCCATTTCCGTCTCTGGATTATAGGTCCTTACGCTCTCATATGCTGTGATCAATTGATCCTTGGCCAGGAGGAAATCCTTTTGTTCGGGGGTAAGATCCGTTGCCCCATGGGCAGGAAATTCTTTGCCCGCTGTTAAGAGAACTCGTTCCTTAGCTTGTACATCTTTAATGGCAGTTTTCAGCTGTTCCATGGATTTAATGGCCGTGGAAGCTTGCAACAATTGCCTGGTAAGATTAACAATCTCTTTACAATCTGTGATTGTGTATTCCGGGTTGATATCTTGGAGAATCTTTACGGATTTTGACCAGTCTCCATTCGGATCGGATGGGGAACTAATCAAAGCTTTCCTAGCATCGTCCAATGTGGGGGTTTTAGCCAATTTCGTTTGGCGCAAGCTGCCCATTGTCTTGGAACAGTTAGAAAAAATTTTATCTAATTTTTCAGAAATTTTGTTTCTTTCTTCATTTGCCGTTCCAATTTGGGTAGCTATGCCATCAATCGTTGATTCTATTTGAGATTTTCCCGTATCTTTGGACTGAAAACTTTCAGCATTGATTTCATATAACTCACCAAGTGCCCTTGCTCTCAGGTCTTGGGATCCTGCCAGGGACATTTCTTCGTTATATCTGCCCAATTCTTTTTTGGCCGTACTGCCATATTGGGCGATTCCCCGCCTTTCGTTCGATGAAAATGCTTTTTTTTGGCCGCCAATCGCATTGGCTAAATCGAGCAATTCTGCCTTATGCTGTTCCCGAAAGTTTGTGTTGTTGATCGTGGCTGCATGTTTTTTCTTAAATGCTAAAATTAGCTGCCTATCATTTTTGGTCAAAGCCTCGCTGGATTGGATTGCTCTCTCATCCCACCGAACGACCTCTAGCAAGAGGTTAACTTTGTACTCATCTACAGTGCTTTCGATGGAAGGTGAGGCACTGGGTTGCAATGCTTTGACTGGTTGCAGTATTTCCGCAATTAAGTCTCTGACTCTATTCTCTGCATCTAAAGCTTTCGAATGTTCACCCCTAATCAACTGACCGTTGAGGAAATTTTCTATTTCAGCAACATACACTTCTTGTATGCTTTTTATGGTAACATCATTTTCGGAACTGCCATTGGATAATTGGGGAAAGTTCATCGCCTTCCTGAATGCTATATAGGCTCCCTTTTGTTGAGGGGTTAACTCATCATCTCCCTTGATATCATCGTCACTTCTGCAGCATTTTCGCAAGAGATTTTCCCTCCGTTCGATGTTGGACGATGTTTGTAGTAGGGCTGTCGTCCGTGCTTCTTCCCTAAGCCTTGCCAACATCTCCGTATTTCTTGTGGGCAATATGGATGAAAACTTACTAGCTTTTTCGAAGGAACGTTTTCCTCCCGGCTGAACGTGCACTATCTCGCGATCTTTTGAATCCTGTGCAACCTTGGTAAGATGCTTTACACTGGTTTGGGCTCCAAGTTCTTCCACGAGTGCTTGATGCTTTTGCTCAAACAATTTCAATAGTCCGTATTGCGGCATTTGATTCAGCATTATCCCTTCGGACGCCAAATTCATTATGAATTTCATCTGCGCAGGCGCTGCTTGCAATGTTTGATTCATTGCTCCTATTATTTCTTCCACGATAACCAGCTCGGCTTCTTTGGAAAAATTGACATCAGTCGTCGAATTTTCCCTAGCGTCCACCAACGATTGGTAGAGGGAACTCATTTGCACAATTAGGTCGAAACTGTTTTCAAAGTCAATGGTGTTATCTTCATTTCTGGACAACAAAAGGTTTCGAAAATTGTAAGGGTCCGATTCGAGCAATAGGGTTATAATTTTGAAAGAGACCAACTTTTGTTCAAGTGTTTGCTTTTTTTCTATTTTAAGTACGTTCCCTTTTGATGCATCTGTGACGAGCGGCCGAAGAACGAATTGTAGGAGTGCACTGTTTTTCCCGGCAATTACCTCCCGCATATTTATCTTATTTAAAATGTCTAGGGCCTGTTTACTTTCTCCTGCTTGAAATAATTTGCTAGCCAGCACTATTCCCGCTGCTTGATAGTTGCTGGAGTCTAATGCGAAGCCGGTGATAGAATTAAACCCAATTTCTATAACATCCTGGCTGAAAATAGGTGTTTCTTGTCTTACCTTATTACTGATGGATGAAGGATCGATGAGGGTTTCGTTGTTTATCAGAATAAACTTATAGTCACTTGGATTATTCTTTGACTGCAAACAAATATAATTTAATTTGCTAGTGCTGAGCGGATTGGGCACTGGAGGTTCTGATAAAATATATTGTTCATTGCTCGACAAATGTAGTTTCTCATCCCGTCCTTTGTTGAATTGCAGCACTTGATTATTATAATGTATACTAGGCATTATGTAGGAAAGAATTTCTCCATCTGGATTGGTTCTTTTCAAGACATCAGTCTTTGTTCCACCATTACAAGAAAGCTTGCTTAAACATAAATCTTTGAAACCACTCTCAACTGTACCATCTCCCGTCTTAACACTCGTACTCGCTTCAGTCAGCATTTTATCCTCGTCTGGAGGATATAAATGACCATCTTGCAGCATAAATACTGGTTGATCCAGGGACATTGGATCATAAAAATAGATTTTTTTACATGCCGTATCTGTTTCTTCGACAAATGGCAAAAAGCGAGAGCGGGAAATTATATGATCTGTTCGGCCTAATTTTGCATTGGGAGAAAGCGGTTTAGGTGTTACTAGGACTCTAGTACCCATTGTTACTCTGTTGGTACGATTATCTATGGTTATTTTCCCATCCACGGTACTGATATCACCTTCTACCTTTACCCTGGAATCGATATTGGTACGGTCAATGCCAAGCCTGGCTAATATTGGGTGCTCATTCTTATCTATTTTTACATGTTCCTCGGGATGTGTTCCATCGATCAGGCATACAAAATTGTTTAAATCGATGCTGGCTATGACTTTGTTACCTTTTTCTTTGATTATTATTAATTTATTGTCAACGTCAACCTCCACTTGGGAATTTTCGTATCTCTGTTGCTGTGCATATTGTTTCCCAATTTCTTGAAGAGAAGTGGACTCTAGTTCACCTACTTGGGCAATTATAAAATTTCTCAAAGCTTCCAACGGGACTCCTTCGAACATGTTCTTTATGCCCGAAAAATCTTCCGGATCTCTTTCGAGAAGTGTATCGCTTGCCCCTGCCATTTCTGGCCAAATCATCATTTTCGGGTCCGTACACTTTAGAATTTCATCGGTCGTTAATTTTTCTCCTTGGATCATTTTTTTGCATAAAACACAGGCAAATTCTAGTTCTTCGTTTTTTATGCTATTTGGCGAAATTTCTCGGCTAAAAACGCTTTCATCGAGCTTGGGCCCTCCGGCTTTTCCTATCGTCTCATTCAGTTGAATATGGAGCGATGCATAAAATTTGTACTTTTGCATGGCTTCCTCTGTGTTGATCGGATTCGGTAAGCTTTCAAAGGCTGTTTTAAAAAATTTATCTACCATGGACACAAACCGTTCACGGGTATCCCTATCTTTTAGTGCTCCAGCCAACGCTTGGGGATTATTTGCATCCCCGCATAGCAATTTGCAAAACATTCTTTGCATCTCAAGATTATCAAAAATGTTGACGTTGCCTGAGGTTTGTAGCCATGAAAGCATGGCTTCTGTCTTTTGCACAACATTTCCATCGGTGGGTAAATGGCAGTGTTCTAAAAATGGGAACCGTTTGCCATGTTCTGACCGGGCAATTTTGCCTTGGGGGTTGTCATTTAAAAACCCACAAATTTCTTGGAAATCACTTTGCAATCGTTCCCCAACTGAGGAGTTTTTTATTACCATCGGAGTCGTACTGGTCTGACTGAGGAATGCTATACCATCATTTGAACTTTCGTCCAAGCTTATGAGCATGTAGGCAAACCCATTGCACGCACATGAGGCATTAGCTAGATCAGTCATCTTTCCCTTTGCTACTTTCATAGAAAAACATGCCTTAACATTTTCACGCTCGTCTCCATCGAATGAATCTAATAGTGACTTTACGTCATCATAACTTTCTATAGACTTACCTTGATCAAATAAATCTTCACGTATTGCTTCAGATTCATAATAATTTTTATCCGGAAGAAGATTTGTATATTTTTTATAAATCGCCGCTCCTAATTTTATAAGCTTGTTATAAATTTCCTGTTTATCTTTGGGCACAGCGATTCCATTTCTTTTATTGTATTCCGTATACGCCACGGCCATTCTAAAGAAATTGCTAATATTACGTTGAGTATCTTTTGAGTTTTGGCTACCTAGGGCATCAAGGGTCTCCTCATGGTTTGATATAAACTCTTCAAATTTCTGTGCACTGGCAAACCCCATGGTCAAGCGCATACCACCCCGACCTGCCGACTGCAGGAAATTGGGAACGTCATTACAGGCTTGTATGTTGTATCCCTGTGAAGTTTGTGAGGAAATATCTTGGGTATATGTAGTACGGCCACAACCAATTGTGGCCGTGTTCTCATCCCGATAGGACGGCGAGGTTGCGGCTGCCAGACCTGTTGGATTCGCCACTAGGGAAGTAAGTACTTGGTTTGCCCGTGATAAGTAGCGAGATGCCAACTTCGGGTCAATTTTCCCGGATGCTTGCAAAAGCAAAATTCTTTGTTGCACATCCCTACTTAGAGTATTAAGAGCAACCATGTGTTGTTCAAAGACGGAGTCACTTTCTCCTTCCATTTTGGATTTAATATTTTCCAAATGGGCAATGAGTCTATTTGTTTCAAACTTGGCAACAAGCGCTTCCCGGGAAGGATTTCCTTTTGTGGCATATTGCAAGGTTTGTAATAATTCAAATTCTAAATCCGTTTTCTTTCCTTTCCCCCTAGATTTTATCAATAACATTTTTTCCCGAGGAACTTCCTTTGCTCTTCCTTCGCCACCATTACATATTTCTGTCAAATCATCTTTTATGCCTTTAAACGAAGTTTCAAGGTCGTTTAAATTAAATTCGTGGTTGATTAAATTAAATTCGTGGTTGAGGTCAAACAGCTGAAATGCATTGACATAGTCCCCGGAATCCATCTGAATACCACCATGGCTTTTCAAAGTCTTAGGTTGTGTGGTAAATTTTGTAATTTCCAAAGTTCCTTTTTCATTTTTCCTGATCAGGAGAACATTATTCCCATCTATTACTATTATTGGTTTATTTTCAGTGATACAGGCCCGTAAATGTTCCTGCGTCAAATTCTCAAGGCTATCAACCTTGACAATATTTAATTTCTCAAAAACTTGGTCAGTGCTTGGATCGATGCTTGGGGCGGCGTCACTATCACTTTCTATATTTTCCCCATGTAAAAGTAATTTAACTTTCGCAATCGAATCATCGGCCGTTACGGACTCTGGGAGGGTAAACTCGCATTCTGCGTGTTCTTCTTCGCCTCCTTCGGGCCGTATCGAACTTTCAACGTCCTCTTTAATTTCTGTGAAAAGTTTTTTTATATCAGATTTAAGGGTTTCATCCGTATTGGAGTCGTTATATATATCCCTCAGCCCTTGTTTAAATTCCTTTATCAAAACATTAATGCCGGAATTTCTTCGCAGGCTCCACAACAAAAGCCTTTTTGGGAAAAGAGCAAATTTAATCTTTCCACTCAAACATTTGCGTTCCTCTAAAATTTTATGTTGGATCTTGGTTGCTGTCATTTGCAAATCAACATATCCATCTGCAGAGTGTATGTTATGCGAATCTGTGATGCTACTTGCCCTTGAGCCGGTCAGTTCAACAGCTTCTTTTATTAAATCAAAATTTGCTTGCGACATATTGATCCCTTTGTAAGTTTAAACCTTAGGCAGTATACATTTCACCATGCAATTGTCAATCTTTAAACATTCTTTAGTTCAGGGTTCAATTTTCTTCCATTCTCCTAAAAGCTTATAATCCCATAGGGATGGCTCTTTTCTCGAGGATTAATGCCAGATTGTAGCCAAATTTCGGCTTGCCATGAAAAATTTTTATCATTTTTCTAATGGCATGGGCAAAGCCTTTTCAAATA
>JAITET010000004.1 GCA_031281895.1 Puniceicoccales bacterium
TGACGAATAAATATGCCGAAGGATACCCTGGTAGGCGTTACTATGGCGGTTGTGATAATGTCGATGTCGTTGAACGGCTAGCCATCGATCGTGCCAAACAATTATTTGGAGCAGAGCATGTTAACGTACAACCCCATTCAGGTAGCCAGGCGAACTCGGCTGTTTATACTGCAACGTTAAACCCCGGAGACAAAATTTTAACCTTGTCTTTGGAAAATGGAGGGCACCTGACCCATGGCCATCCCAAAAACACAAGCGGTATGCTGTATAGAGTAATTCACTATGGCGTATCTGCGGAGACCGGCCGCATCGACTATGACCAAATGGAACAATTGGCAAAAGCTGAACGCCCGAAGCTGATAACCGTTGGGGCATCGGCCTACTCTAGAGCCATAGATTTCAAGCTGGTATCCGAAATCGCCCATTCCTACGGTGCATTGGTCTTAGCTGATATTGCCCACATAGCTGGCCTCGTTGCAACGGGATTGCATCAAAGTCCAGTTCCATACTGTGAATTCGTCACTACAACGACCCATAAAACCCTACGTGGTCCGCGGGGAGGAATGATAATGTGCAAAGGAGAATTTGCCAAGGCTATCGATTCTGCTGTCTTTCCGGGAACGCAAGGAGGACCACTGATGCATGTTATCGCAGGGAAAGCTGTCTGTTTTCTAGAAGCCTTAAAACCTGAATTTAAACAATATCAAAGCCAAATTATTAAAAATGCTGCCATTCTTGCCGAACAGATGACTTCCCATGGCTACCACATTGTGACCGGAGGAACGGATAATCACCTGATGCTTGTTGACTTGCGTACTGTCCATGAGGATTTAACGGGTAAAGATGCAGAGATCGCCCTTGAAAATGCCAATATCACGGTTAATAGAAACGTTATTCCCAATGAAACAAGAAGTCCTTTGCTCGCCAGTGGGTTAAGGTTGGGCACTCCCGCAGTCACTACGCGAGGAATGGGGGAAAAAGAAATGATTCAAATTGCAGAATTCATAAAAACCATACTTTCAGACCCTGAAAATAAATCCACGATTTCCAGCGTCAAAGATGGGGTTTTGAACCTTTGTGACAAATTCCCACAGCCTTACTAAAGCAAATCTTAGACGCTTACGGATCTTCCAGCTAAAGGGCGTTGCCTCATTTTGGATCGTAGTGCAAGACTGACAGGGCGATTTTTGATATCATTTTCCAAGCGTTTCGGATCCGCTGCTTTGATCCGCGAAATAAACTCATCACTGGAACTTTTCACCGTTGGCAACTTGGTCGTTGACATGCCATTGTTCCAAAGCTTTTGGACCCGTTCATCATCCAAATTTCTCAAGGCTAGTCGAATGCTTTGTATGTCTTCCTTGTTTAAGATTTCTACCACCAATTTGTGTGGATTCGCATTCGCAGCTACACGCAAAAATGGAAGAGAAAGCTTTATATCCTTGGGAATGAGGTCAGGATTTAGCCCTTTCGAAAACAACTGTCCAAACATGGCTTCTGGGAGCACATCATATTTTTCTATGAAATCCGATATCTGTTTTTGATCCCACGAATTCATATGAGAAATAAGTTCCTCTGGACGCCTATCGAGGCATTTCTCAATGAATGATTGGGAGGCAAGGATACGTATCGGAACCTTATCTAGGGTAACCGCTTCACTGGACAGCATGTGTGAATATACCTTCGCGTCAAATCCTGGAGCCTCGGTAGAAAAATTTTCAATCTTCTTTGAGAGGACACTTGTTTTGGGTGTGGATAATGAATTGGCAGCATCATTTGTTTGAATTCTCCTTCCCATATCCTTCGTAGAAGGAGACCTTACCCTGTGGGAAGAGTGAAGATCTTTAGCAGATATTTTCATAGAAAAGAAGCCTAAAGATTTTTCCTCCAATATCAATCTTTTTCACATCAGTTTACATTAGTTTTTAATGGGCGAACCTTTACACCAAGGCCATTACCAATCCGTACGACCTGCTAGCATTTTGTAAAATGCATGGCGAGACCTAATATTTTCTTCTTCTTTTCTGAGCAAAACTTCGGCCCGTTCCGGATTTTTTTCAATTAATGTTTTAAACCTGTTTTCAGCGCTCATGTAATCCATCAGTGGCAAACTTGGTTCCTTCGAGTCCAAGGTAAAAGCAAATTGCTCACTCCCTCGCTTTCTCGGGTCGTAGCGAAACAATGGCCAATAGCCACTGGCGACGGCTTTTCTCTGTTGTTCCAAACCATCCCGTAGATTATACCCATGGGCAATACATGGCGAATAGGCAATGATGAGAGCAGGGCCATCGTAGGACTCCGCTTCGTGAAAAGCTTGAATGACCTGGGAATCTTTCGCTCCGAGAGATACTTGGGCGACGTAAATGTTGCCATAGGTTACTGCCAAAAGGCCGAGGTCTTTCTTAGGCATTGACTTGCCTGCTGCTGCAAATTTGGCAACTGCACCGGTCGGAGTTGACTTCGACTGCTGCCCACCCGTATTTGAATACACCTCGGTATCGAGAACCAAGACATTAACGTTCTTACCGCTTGCCAGGACATGGTCAAGGCCACCGTACCCGATGTCATAGGCCCAACCATCTCCACCGACAATCCAAACAGATTTTTCTACCAAAAAGTCAGCCAACTGAGATAAAATTGCAGATTTTGGACCATTGATTGTGTGCAAAATATTGCGCAACTCTTTGATCCGTTGTCGCTGTTGAAAATTTTCCAATTCGCTGGTTTGCGGAGATGATAGCAATTCGTCGACAAGTTTGTCGCCAATTTCCGATCTCATCGCAATCAAAATTTCTCGGCAAATATTTCGTTTTTGATCCGTTGCTATGCGCATGCCAAGGCCAAATTCCGCATTGTCCTCAAACAATGAATTTGCCCAGGCGGGACCCTTGCCTTTGTCATTCGTGCAATAGGGGGTGGTCGGCAAGTTGCCGCCATAGATCGAAGAACATCCCGTCGCATTTGCAATCAATAGCCTATCACCAAATATTTGGGTTAATAATTTTAAATACGGTGTTTCTCCACATCCAGCACAGGAACCGGAATATTCAAACAGTGGTCGTTTGAATTGGACAGATTTCAAATCTGTTCCTAGGGTTGTCGGATCGGGATCCGGTAGCGATAGGAAGAAATCGTAGTTCTGTTTTTCCACCCCGACAACATTTTCGTGGGGAACAAAGTTAAGTGCCTTTTTCGTCGCATCGGATTTATCCTTCGCTGGACACCCCGCAATGCACAATCCACATCCCGTACAGTCTTCGGGGGCAACCTGGATGGAAAACTTACAATTTGGGTTATCTTTGGATCGAAAATCCATTGATCGAAATCCTGGAGGAGCCGCTTGCAACAAATCTGCACCATAAAACTTGGAACGAATAGCAGCATGGGGGCAAACCATTATGCATTTGTTACACTGTATGCACAGTTCGGGGGTCCAAACCGGAACTTCCTGGGCAATGTTACGTTTTTCCCAACGGGTCGTCCCGGACGGCCATGTACCATCGGGAGGGAAGGCACTCACGGGTAGTTCATCCCCAGCATTTGCCATCATTTTCGCAATGACATTTCTAACAAAATCTGGAGCGCTTGAAGAGACGGTGGCAGGTCTTTCGCGACCATTGATTTTGCCCGTTGTATCGAGCTTGTACAAATGTTCCAAGGTCATTTCCACGGCGGTGAAATTTTTCTGTACTACCGCTTCCCCCTTTGATCCGTAGGTCTTTTTAATGGCATTCTTTATCTTTGCAATGGCATGTTCGCGGGGTAAAATGCCCGAAATGGCAAAAAAAACAGGTTTGCATAATAGTATTTGTTCGGCCCCCCATTCCCGCTTTTCTTGCTACATTGTAAGCGTCAATGGCATAGACTTCCAAATTTAACCGCTGAATTTCACTTTGTACTTCCTGGGGGAGATGTTGCCATAAATCCTCTCGGCCATGGGGAGTATTTAACAGTAAAATTGCTTCAGTCCGAGCATACTTAAGAATATCGTATTTGTCCAAAAATGAGTATTGGTGGCATGCAACAAAATTTGCCTTGTCAATCAAATAGGGTGCTTCTATCGGATTTGGGCCGAATCGCAGGTGAGACACCGTCATGGCACCCGATTTTTTGGAATCGTAAACAAAATACGCCTGGGCATAATTATCGGTCTCCGTCCCAATAATTTTGATGGTATTTTTATTGGCACCAACGGTCCCGTCTGCCCCAAGACCGAAAAATATCGCTTCGAACAGATCCCCATCTTCTATTTTGAAGTTCATGTCATAGGCTAGGGATGTGTGTGTAATATCGTCGTTAATGCCTACGGTGAAATGTTTTTTTGGATTTTCTTTGCACAACTCATCAAAGATCGCTTTTGCCATCGCCGGAGAAAACTCCTTCGATCCCAGCCCATAGCGTCCGCCAATGGCAGTTATGTCTTTGAACTCCGTAGTTTTACTTGACCTCAAATAGTGGTTCTCCGACTGCACCCGGCTCCTTTGTCCGATCTAAAATTGCGATCCGTTTTACGGATTTTGGAAGAACAGCCACAAAGTGCTTTACTGAAAATGGTCGGTACAAATGAACCTTAACTAGTCCGACCTTTTCTCCATCTTTTTCGAAATACCTCACTGTTTTTGCCAGAGTTTCACAGCATGATCCCATGGAAATAACAACTCGCTCGGCATCCTTTGATCCAAAATATTCGAATGGTTTATAATATCTCCCAGTCAATTTGCCAAACAAGTCCATATATTTTTCAACGATATCGGCAGCCTTATCGTAGAACTCATTGCTTCTCTCTCTTCCTTGAAAATAGACATCGGGATTTTGTGATGTTCCTCGGATAAATGGATTATCCGGCGATAGTGAACGGGCCCGGTGTTCCGCAATAAATTTTTCGTTGACCAGTTGGGACAAAATTTCATCGCCAACACGTTTGTAGGTATTAACTTCATGGGAAGTCCTAAAGCCATCAAAAAAATGCATGAATGGTATCCGTGCTTCCAACGTTGCCGCATGGGCAATGCACGCCATATCGTGTGCTTCCTGTACGGAATTCGAAGCCAGCATAGCGAATCCTGTTTGTCGGCATGCCA
>JAITET010000035.1 GCA_031281895.1 Puniceicoccales bacterium
CTGAAAACCATCATCTTTTGGTAAAATTTCTATGTTCATAGGATCCTTTTGGTTAAATTTTAGCTACCTTTGACTACGTGTTGTTGGGGGACACAGCTCATAAATTCTATGACCTGGCCATCCGCCGTTGCCGATGTCAGTGCAATGCCTATCATTATGTAGGTTTGGTCATCCGTTATCGCTGCTGGCAGAGGTTTTACTTTGCCATTTCCTGCAGGAATGATGATTGAGCCTGCCGCAACTGCTACACTGGCCACCGCTTGCAGCGTATTAGGAGATCCAAGCAATGCGATGTTGACAATTTCTTTGGTCCCTTCCGGGGTAGGAGCGGCCGCTTCGTCGGTAATAATTCCAATTGGCAGATCGGGTAAGCCGCACAGAGCAACGTCAGTCTTTTGCTCCCCGAATTTACCGAGAAGGTATTTGATTGGGATGGCTTCTTCTGCCTGCTTGGTAATATTACAAGCATGGGTCCCAATGGCGGAATTTGATAATATTAGTTGTGTCATAATTTCCTAGTTAAGGTTAAAAGTTTTTATTGAACAATGCGGGATTATTGCGTTTGACCGCATTCCACGCGTCATTATATTTCTCTGAAAATTTTTGCATGCGTTCGAAGACAAGTTCCAAAATTCTTTCGCAATTTGACTTGTTAAAAATTGATTGTTTCAAATCTTCCGTCTGTGAAACCGTATGGAGCACTATCTGGGACGGTAAAATTAAAATGTTTTTATCCACGGGATCTGTCACCTGCTGACCAGACTGCTCTTCTTCACCTTTCGGGAGAATATTTTCGGAGCTGGCATCCTGACAGTTCTCTTGACCATCGATCTCAAAGTTTTTTACGCCATCATCACCAGGTGAAGCCATTTGCACGTCAACTTTTTCAACTTTTGACGCATGGTCGCATCTGATATTTGGATGGTTGGTTAATCCGACCGACAATAGGCGTTTGGGAGACAACTTGCCGTCCCGTGTTGGAGTTGTCAACCAGTGCGGAGATAGATGCCTAAGGATGCCATTTTTAAACAACTCTTGGCCAATTTCCGTCCATTTTATCAGAATCCATAGGGCGTTATCTTCCACTTTCATATTTTCTATACGCCCATAAACCCTATTGTTTTTTGATCCAAATTCTGGATCATCCGGGTGGCCGATAAAGATTGGAAGTCCTTGAAATTTGCGCATTAGGCGACCTCGCAGAGAATGGAAGGAATCGACAATTCTTTCGGCGGACTGGACATCAAAAAGTTGTACTCCTTTTGGATGGGTATATTCGCCACAATTTACTAATTTTAACCATTCAACGTGCATCATTGCCTCCTTCGATTTCGCCATTGTTTTTGGATTGTGCCATGGAAGTTAGCATCTGCTCATCCTCATTTGGTGTTGCCAGGTTAAACCTTTCCCGAATATCATTTATCGAGATTGGAACTCCCATTTTGTATAACTCCCGATACAAATTCAGCTCATCGGCCACGTTCCGTTTAACATTTGGGATAAACTTTATGTATGCCTTTATGGGAACATCGCCGAACAGATATTTTATGACAAATCTGTCGACCTGAGCATTGAGGGCTTCCGAAATCATTCCGGCATCATCATCTTCCAAAATTGCCGTTTCATCGGCTTGTAGGGATGCTCCTGCTCCACTTTCCCTTGATAGCGTTGCCAGATCGGAACCTCTCCAAAGTGCAGAAATTGCACGATCCATCCGGTCTATTAATTTTGGATAGGGCAATTCCCCCTTCGTTGATAGGTCTATCGCTTCGATGTCAGTCCCCTTCGACATCAATGCATTAAATTCAGCCCCAAAATCTTCCACGGCGTCGCGGGCAGCTTCCCATTGTTCCGTGTTTGGGGCTGCATCGGTAACACCTTTTACCCCCGGCATACCATTTCGTTCACAATAAACCAGCCAGTCGCGCAACGGTAGATGTTTAAACAGATATGCAATGGAGCATGCTTCCATCAGCCCATCCCCCGTTGTTACCAGCCATGCCCCTGCTTCCAGAGGAATGCCGGATGTGGCGCCTTCGTTCGTCAAAAACTTCAATTTGCCATCGTGATTTTCAAAAAACCACAACGGGACAAATCGAAATGTGGCTGTTAGCAACGTCGAAGGCGTCATAGGTTTCAGTTTTGGAGAATCTTTTTCCGATGCCGAAATTTCACGGGGTTCGAAAATTATTTCATGGATGGCATATTTTTTGCCGATGGCATCCATCATTTGGCGCACCAATAATGATATCCCTCCGAACTCATTGCCATCGCACGCGTTTGTTGCCGACAAGTTGTTATAGAAGTATTCCAGTGCGATCTTCTGTTCCTTAGCTAGCTCGGAATCGTCGATCGATAGAATTTCCCAGTGTAGCCGGGCAATCGATTTCTTTCTTTTACTTGCCACTCCTTGAATGACGTCATCCCGACGCTCAATGGCATCCCATGTTAGGGCAGCAGCTTTCAAATACCCTGCGGAAAAAGCATCCAACATCTGTGACAATGAATCCGGTGTCAGAGTTTTGATTGGATTAAACCGTGCTCGCATGGAGTTTTTCACGCGAATTTCTGAAATTTGTGATACCGTTTTCATAAAAATTTTTCTCTCCTTGTTTTTCGTTCAACTTTCTCGAAGTATGGTGCCGGTTGATGAGTACAGGTGTTTGCGGCGTGTATGGCCAAGGCCAATGCCCAAAACCTGTCGGCATGTCCATTTTTCCCCCTATCTCCTGCGAATCTGATATTTCCCGCAAATGTCGTTTCTCTCCTGACGGACCTCAGGTCGGCCTGAATGAAATTATCGCCGGGAATTTTTATTAATTTTTTTTCAAATATTTCCCGCAGCTGATAGGCTAATTCTTCCTTTGTTCTATTGGTAAATGTTACCCCTTCGACGCGATATTTCCGAAAATTTTCACTGGCACGTTCGAAAAACTGGCGTCCGATACCAGTTTGATCGATGCATACCCTCTTCAAATCTTTTATTTCAAAGAATTTTTGTAGTCTTTTTTCTTGCTCGGCGAATGGAGAATTTTGCATGGTTAAAACTTTTCTTGTGTATAGGATATCGTCTCGTTTTTCGAGCAGCCAAAACACCGTCAAATCGTGACTACGAGCGACATCGATTCCAAGAAAGCAATTGCCGATCCCCCTAGAAAAATCGTGCAATTCCCAAGAATTTTGTTCATCGGACTGATATTCGCAGGAGGCCACCATATCACTCGTTATGAATGCCGAACGGTCATCGGCTGGAACACACATGTATTCCTGCAAAAACGATTCGTCGTCGGGACAAGAATTTCTCACGGCGTCGAAATATTCCGAATCCAACATTTGGCTCCGTTCATCGGATGCGGGTAGTCGCGTCTTCAACTTGTTCAGGAAACCATGTTCGAGTGCGTCCTGCAGTGTTACACGATGATAGGAAAAATTTTTCCGATTTTTTCCCTCACGTGCTTCACAAATCAATTTGTTGAAAAAATTGTTCGATCCCCGATGAGTCGATAGGATTTCCAATTGTCCACCCCAGGTGATCCCCGGTATGGCGATGGTATACAAATTTTTCTGGTCACTATGCAATGCGAATTCATCCAGTATCCGTGAGCCTCTTTTCCCAGCCTGCGCATTAATATTTGATGATAATGAATTGATTGATGTACCATTGGAAAATCCTAGGGATGCCGAGGAATCAGTTCTTTCCTCTAGAACCTGCCTATGACCGAAAAAGTCACAGGCTGGAGACAGAATTTTCGCAAACTTTTTGCAATCGTCTACGAACAATTTCGCCTGTAGCTCATCCCGGGATGTTACCCAGGAATCATAATTGTTCTGCCTAGAAACGTGTCGTCTAACAGTACCGTATGCCGTTGCCAATGTCATCCCAACTTGGCGTGATTTTTCCAAAATTTTCAACCGTGAATTGTCTAGAATCCAATCAACCTGGTATTGTAGAAAAAAGCTCTGTGCCGTGGCTTTCATAGTAGTTGCAATTGCTCCTCCACAGTTTTAACGATATCGCTTGGCAATCTGCCCTTTTGCAAATTTTCCCGCATGGTTTGTAATTTCTGCTTTTCTTCGTTGAGATCGGCAGATTTCAGCCATGCAATTTTCTTAAATTCAATGTCTTGAATTTTTTGATGACTCGCCGATAATTTTTGTATGACACAGGAGATATCCTTGAGCTCTCCAACGGAACCCTCATTGTTCCCACAGATGGAGTCGAACAGCATTTCCCAGGCACGGGAAAGCGATGCCATTGCAGTTTCCGTAGGCAACTCGAAATCGGCAAGGATTTCAGATGTGCGTGCCTTGGCGAACTTTATTTGCGCAAGATGATTTTTAAAACTGTCACTTTCGCCACACATTATTCATCCGCGTCAAAATTTTTAAATGGACCATTATCTACTAGTCTATACCTATCACCGAATCCACATTCACTGATTTTTACAATGCTTCCAGAATCCACCAAACTAGATATATTGGCGATAACATGATCCTTCGGACAATTTTTGCAGGAACAAGAAATTCCATGGAAAATTATATCAAAGGGTAAACTGGCAGGGGATGCTGCGACTAGTTGCAACACTATCAAATTTCGGATGCTTGAATGGTATAGGCCCAACTCGCCACCTCCACCGATCATTTCAAAATTATCGGATCTTTCCGGTTCTGATAAATACTTGTTTGTCTTCGCCATACAATCTATGAACACAAGTATATTCCATATTCTAAAATGGAGAAGTGGTAGGTTGTTTAGGTTTGTTACAAAGATTTGTTTTGATCCATTGTAATATTTTTACCAAAAGTGTCGGCGGCCGATCGGTAGATCAAAATTCTGTAAACATCAAATTTTGACATTTTTAACAAAAGTTTTTATATGATTCCGATGACAGTTCATCCCATATATCGCATTGTCATATTCATTGCCAAAATGATGTTTAACGAATTGTTTGACGGTGACATCTATGGCTACGAAAATATTCCCAGATGTGGACCATGCCTATTGGCGTGCAATCATTTGAGCTATTTTGATCCACCATTTATTGGTAGTGCAGTGCCTGGACGGGAAGTCTTTTCACTGGCTCGTAGTTCATTGTTTAGCACAAAATTTCGTCATTGGTTGTTTAGCAACATGAATTGCATACCGCTCGACAGGAAGAGTGGAGATGTTATGGCTATAAAGACCGCCTTGCACCTATTAAAAAATGGAAAATGTGTTATGATTTACCCGGAAGGGACCCGATCGGCAGACGGTTCCATCGGTGAACCGCTAGCAGGAATAGGAATGCTAGCGTCCAAGACGGAAATTCCCGTCATTCCATGTAGAATTTTTGGTACCTTCGAAATTATGAATCGCAATGCCAAGTTTTTTGACTGGAATCAAAAGGCTACCATAGTATTTGGGAAGCCTATTTTACCCAAAGACTATATCATAGCACCCAATTCCCGTGAGAAATACAAACTGACGGCCACGTACATAATGAATATTGTTCAAAATTTACAAATCCCAGAGATAGACATCTCCTAATGAGCCTTCCTTCTAGAAAACTTACGGCAAATATTTGAGCATTTTGAGGAAAATTTCTCGGCTTATCCAAGCATCCGTTGCAGCGTATAAAATTTGTTGCGGGGTTAAAACTTTCTGTGTCCAATCGGTCAGTTGCAACTTTTTCGAAATCCTAATGCGAAGGAAAATGGCGGCCAAATTTCTTAGCCCTGTGTGAACTACTTTGAGACGTTTACTAAATAAGCCAAGGTCATAAAAACCCTGGGCGTTGAATTTTTCTATTTTGAAAAGATTTTTTACATCATGGTCGACAGACGCTCCAACTTTAATGATATCTTCTTTTTCTAAAATAGGTTTCAAGGGAGCAAGACCTCCAATTTTTTCTAATTTAAATAGGTAAACCTTCGCCGATGTGGCAATTTGTATCAGGGAAGGAGCATAGGACTCGCCCTTTGAAAATGCTGGTTTGCTTTCGATATCAAATCCCAAAAATTTCTCGGACAATATCTCATCGATTACCGATTTGGCCGAGTCAGTATCTTCTATGAGGACAATTTCTCCATCAAAAACTTTCAACGGCATCCTAGAGATTTGTTTTGGCGTTATGCGCTTTTGCAAAACCATTCTTTTGAAATATTTTAAAATTTGGCCCATTAAACTTTTATGAATTTCATACATATGCTATCGCCTGTGGGAAGATGACACAAAACGATCCCTTTGTCAATAGCTAAAGACTAAAGCTTTTGTTGTTAATTTTTCACATTCAACCATTGGTGTAAATATTTAACCAATTAAAATCATCGCAATATAATTTTTTCATCTATGGGAATCTGCTTTTTGAACCATGTTTTTTGCTTTTTGACTAATTTTAAAGTGTTTTGCGAAATTTTATCGACCAAAGCATCTTCGGTCGTACTATTTTGGAGCCAATTTATTGTTTCGCGATATCCTATCGCATTTTTTGCACTATCACTCAATTGGTTGTAGTTAGACAGTAAAAATTTTACCTCATCGATTAACCCTCCGTATAACATTTTTTTTGTCCGTTCCCATATGCGTAGTCTTAGATCTTCCTGGCTCCTTTCCAATAGGATTGTGTGTTTTTGATATTGTTTGAATGGGGAATCTAGGGATGCGAAATTGCTTTGTACCGCATCGAATGTTTTGCCACATGCTAGACATCTTTTTAGGGCGGATATTACTCGCCTTGGGTTTTTCATATCAATGGGCGGACATATCCCATCGTTGGTTGAAATTAGCATTGCGACTAACTTTTCAAAGCCAAAGTTAGCATAGATGGAATTGACCAAATCGTTAACATTGCGTGGAATTTTTATGCCGTCGACAACGGGGTGATAAAAGGATTTCAAATAAAATCCAGACCCCCCTACCACCACTACATTCTTTCTAGAAGAAACTATGGAGTCAATTGCTTTTTTGGCCGCTTCGACGAACATTGAGACATCAAATTTTTCAGACGGTTCCACCAAATCCACGCAATGATGTTCAATTCCCTTCCTATCCACCGGCTTTGGTTTTGCTGTCCCAATGTCCATATGCCTGTATACTAGCAAGGAGTCACACGATACAATTTCCGCATTATTTTCTATCGCAAAGTTTATCGCATAATCCGTCTTTCCAACGGCTGTGCATCCAGTGATGACATATAATTTACCATCCATGGATATCAAAAGTCCAACAATTTTAAATGCCAGTCGAACTGAAGGTGATCTTCACGTTTTACGTGTGTTCGTGTGGTGATCCCTACATTGATTAACCACGAATTCCACAGCGTACTGGACAAACTAAATCTTTGCTGTGAAAATTTGTGAATCCTTGCATTGTATTGGGATTCAATTGAAATAGATGTTTGAGATGATAGATTAAAAGTAAAAAATAATCCATACTGCTCAGTCGATTTTTGAGAGTTTGCTCCGTCAAATTTTAAATAATTGGTAGAAAATGCTAGTTTCCAAAAATCGGCATCTTTTATGACGGTTGCGGTTTTTAATTCGTGCAGATGTAATTTTGCCAGATCAATCCTGCTCTGGATGTCGAAACTAAACCATGATGCCGGGTATATACCAACCGTTAGATGGGTATCGGGGAATTTTTTTTGGTAAGCCTGCTTAAAGTTATCGTAATTTCTGGCAAAGAGTATGTCTTGGAACACATCCATTCGCATCAACTGTTTTGGAACGTAGGATCCAGATTGGGTATATAGGCCATTCTTTATGCCCAATCGCACCATATTTTGCCGCTGTATGTCATCCACATTGCGCATATCGTCCAAATCTATCGGAGGAATTTCCACACTAAAGCATTCTCCATGAAACTTTGGGATTTTGGTACTCCTATTGCCCGATGGAATCATACGGTATTGTATGATTGGATTCATGACATGTTTTAATCCATTTATGCCAAAAGTTTCGTTGGCATAGTCGGATCGTCCGGTGATTTTCATGTCAATGTCAAATCCACATTGCAGGATGTTCTTCCCATATGTTTTCCCATCAATGTTGCGATCATATATCAATGTCCGCGTACCAAAAATTGGTTTTGTCGTGAGAAAATTTTTGTATCCCAACGGCAAAGATATCCCATAGTAAATATCCGCACGGGAAACACCTGTGACACCGTACAAATCCTTGTTACGGTTGTGTAACCTAACGGCACCTAGATGGGCGTTATGTATTAGCTTTGTGTCGAGCAATTTGGTTGGCAAATAGGCAATCTGCAATTCCGGCATCTGTTGCGTGGTATTATAAAAAGTATTTGGCTCAAATTGTCCAAAGACTGAAGCGATATAATTTTGTCCCCGGTAGGACATTTCGACAAATGATTCCGGTTGTTGATTCCGGTCATACCAAGCTTTTCTAAAATCCCGTTCGACCTCGGAATCGCTCAACGTTGTGCTCTTTGCGATTATATCAATTTGATCGTCGTAGTGCTGCCTATGCACAAACTCCAAAAAGTACCTGTTGCGGGGAACGGGTTCATTTTTTATGTCAAATCCTTTCCGTTCCTCATTTGCCCTATCTTGGATAAACCCGAGTTTGACTTCGGAAGACATTTGATTTTTCTCTGACTCACTGTCGATTTTCAATGCAGGACCAAACAATATTCCTCGCTTTGTGTAGAAATCCAAAAGCCCACCTACTTTAAGTCCTTTACTTACTCCAAAATAAAAATTGTTTTGCAGATATACCCCGTTGCTATGATTCAGTCCATAATTTTGTTCCAAATAAAATGGATACGACGAAAGGTCTATTTCCGCACTAGGCAAGTACAATATCGTAGCTGATCCAATTTTAAACTTTGTACCTTTTGCCTTGATGGATTGTTCATTCGTTATTTCGAAACTTTTTACAAATACTGATGAAGTAAGTGTCCGATCCATAGGACCATGAAATATCTCTGTATTGGTGCCGGTTTGCACATCATTGACCGTGTCTAAATCGATATTTTCAATGTGGAAATAGTAGTTGTGAACCTTTACTTTACTGTTATTGGCATGTATTAAATCTGAATTCGTATCGTAGGAAATACGATCTGCTACGATGTAAACTTTTCCGTTGTCAATTTTTACATTTCCCGTGGCAATTGCCATTGCCTGTTCCTTTTGGAATACTATTTCGTCGGCTTGAATGATAAAATTCCCTACCTCAATTCTCGCATTCCCTTCGATAACAAGCTCTCCCTTGTCAGCAATGTATTCTACCGGCTTATCCGAACTTATCTCAATCGCACAGTGGACAATATTGAAAACAATTAGT
Source organism: Puniceicoccales bacterium (assembly GCA_031281895.1). Classification (GTDB taxonomy): domain Bacteria; phylum Verrucomicrobiota; class Verrucomicrobiia; order Opitutales; family JAIRKQ01; genus JAIRKQ01. Next base: position 9,283 of record JAITET010000035.1, read on the forward strand.
AATAGGATCGTTAAAAATTTTTTCGACACATTGCCCAATAACATGTATAATCTTCCGCCCTATGGAAATAAAAATCTTTTCCATTAACCATTGATTATATTAAAAACCAAACCATACCTATCCATACCAACCTCCAAAACCGCTATGCAGCAATCCTAACGGGAGAGGCTAGTGTGATACTTTAAAACCGATGATTTTACGATATCCACGCCTATTATTTGTCCCTGAACAGGGTCTGTAAAGCCTGGGATCCCTTATCTCCGACTTTAGATGCAACATCGAGAACAATCGACATCTGCGTTACTTCATATTGTATGCGCATCAAATCTTGCTGCGACAAATCTGGTTTTTTAACCAGTTCCGCTGTCACATCTGCCATGTGGTCTAATTGCCGCTTAACCGAAGACATAAAGTCGGATAGCCGGTTCTTATATTCTGTACCGGAAGATTGAGATACTTTCTCTTCCAACCTGTACACGACGTTTGGCATCAACTGCCCAACATCCCTGACGGATTTGGCAATATTGGGATCGATATTATTCAAAACATTTGCGCTTCGATCCAAACGATTGGCTGCAAAATTAATATTTACATCGGCACTATTCAATGCAACATTGAATTTTGCCACATCATCTTGGTTGGCACCCATGGATAGGGAATCAGATAATTTCTGAGGATCCATCTGATCCTCCGCCATAATTTTTCCTATCTGTGCTCGTAATTTTTCATCGACTATAGCTACTTGATCCATAGATTTGAACCTTAACTTTTTATAAAAAAAGTCAAGGTTTTTTACAATCAAAAGTGAAATTTTATCCTCCTAGGGGTGTTAAATTGTGTCAAAACATGTTTCGTAAACAGTCTGTGGAAATAGGATGGTTTTTTAAAAAAATTTACATTATTCATCATCCGTAACAAAATTTTCAAAACCTGGGCCTTCCGATTGTAATTCATTGTCAAAAAAACCATGTAATTGGCGGATTCTTGTTGGATGTCGCATTTTCCTCAAAGCTTTTGCTTCTATCTGACGAATTCTTTCACGGGTAACATTAAACACTTGCCCTACCTCTTCCAAGGTCCTGCTATACCCATCCCTCAATCCGAAACGTAGCATCAAAACCTCCCGTTCCCGTTGGGTTAAACTATCCAAGACGCTGCCTATTTTCTCACGGAGCAAGCTGAAGGCTGTCATATCATACGGATTTTCAGCATTTTTATCTTCAATGAAATCTCCGAAACTGGAATCTTCTCCATCGCCAACAGGGTTTTGTAGGGAAATTGGTTGCTGAGCCATTTTCATTATGGCTTGCACTCGATCGATGGGCATTTTGATTTCTTTTGCCACATCTTCTGCCGTTGGGGAATGGCCTAGTTCTTGTGTTAATTGTTTCTGCACCTGCATGACACGATTTAACGAATCTATCATGTGCACAGGAATGCGAATGGTTCTAGCCTGATCTGCGATCGAACGCGTGATGGCCTGGCGTATCCACCAGGTGGCATAGGTTGAAAATTTATATCCCCGGCGATACTCAAATTTTTCAACGGCTTTCATAAGACCCATATTGCCTTCCTGGATAGAATCCAGAAACGATAGTCCACGATTGGTATATTTCTTCGCAATGCTAATAACAAGCCGTAGATTGGCTTCCACCATTGCCCGTTTTGCCTTATACGCTTCGCCCATGTGAAACTTAAATGCTTTTACAATCTCAACCAAACGCTTGGGGTCGACCTCATGCTTGATCTCAAACTTTTTCAAAGCCTTATTAATTCTATCAATTGTTTCTATTTGAGACTTGTCTCCGTTGACTAGAGCTTTATTGGCCCGTTCCAGATCGGCATATAGTTGATTAATTTGGCGAACATCTGGACGTAATTTTGCCAGTGGTTCTTCGAAAATTTTCATTTTGAAACAAAAACGCTTTAGGACGGTTTTTAGTTGGGTTTGAAATTGTTTCAGCCGTGCCTCGATGGGTTTGATTTTTCCTTCGTCCGCCATTTCCTTAGCTTCCTGATATGCTTTCCAAGATTCTTTTACCTTTGCAAATAACATTTTGCTATCCTGTACGGCACGGGCTAGCATTGAATAATAGGCCTCCCGACTCTCTATTTTTTTATCGAGAACTATGCGATCAAATCGTTCCTCCCGGCAAAGTAATTTTTCTGCCAAATCAATTTGAAATTCTGCCGTCAAATGAACAGAAAACAATTCATCCTGTGCACGTAATTCTTCCCTTTCAATTGTTTTGGAAATAGCCACCTCTTCGGTACGTGTAAGCAATGGGACTTGGCCCATCTGGCGGAGATACATACGAACAGGATCCTCAATATTCTCACCGGATGGCGAAACAGGTTCTGCCATTTCTTCTTCGACTTTATTCCGGTACTGTTCGGCCTCTTCAGTATCCAAAATCTCAATGTTGAGATTTTCTAAAATATTGATAATGTTTTCAGCTTCTTTTGGATTAGCTAGAGCTCCCGGCAGTGCTTCATTGATATCTTGCAAAGATACATACCCTCTTTGCCGTGCCAATCGTATGAGGGATTGTATCCTTGCATTGGCGTCTGCTACCGGCTCGACTTCAGGATTGTTTTTTTCGTGCTTTGTCATTATTTTTTTTACAATTGAATAATTTGCGGTGGGTGATTTAACATTTTACGCAAGTTTAGTCTGCATTCCTGTAAGGTTCTTATACTATTGCTTTCGTCAAGAGAAATTTTCCGAAAATTATCATTAACTCTATTAATTTCTTCCCCGATGAAATTTGAATGAAGTTTGCGCAGGCATAAGTTTGCAATGGCTAAGTGGTCACATTCTTCGTCGAAATCAGCCAACGAAAAATATATCAAATTCTTTTCATCATCCGAAAATAATGGCGACCCTTCCAATTTAGCAATCCCCTCCCATGTATGCTCTTTAATTTCATTTAGAATTTTTAGCAATACTTTTCCTTCACAGGATGTTAAATTTTGTAAAAATGGCTGTTCGTAGAAATCCAATATTTGTTTCGCTATTCCGTCATTTGACAAAACTATTGCCAACAATTGGTTTTCTGCGGTGGATAATTTTTTATGTGGCATTTCCACTGTCTTATCTACGACAGCCTTTGAGTCTTTAGTAAAAGGCTTTTTCTGCAAAAATGACTTAAAATCCTGAAAAATCGCATGCCGATCGAGGTCTGTTGCCACCGATAGTTCGTCCAAGTATGATTTTTGAACGATGGAAGATTCGGCAACGGAAATTATTTCATAGATCCTTTTAAGTGCTTCCACTTTTTCCTGTGCCGTAATATTTTTTTTAACCAACCACCGGTTCGCCAAGAATTCTATTCCTGTTATGCCAGATCGCTGTAACCCTTGGAACCTATTTTCAAAATCCTCACAAAAATAACTGTCCGGGTCCTGACCTTCCGGTAGGATGAAAAATTTTACGTCCAGTCCAGCTGCCATTGCCATTGCCAACAAACGTTCCGCTGCCTTTAACCCTGCATTATCACCATCAAGCATACAATTCAAGCGTACACTATACCGCCGCAAGGTGCTCAATTGGATGTCCGTAACAGCCGTACCCTGGGGAGCGATGGCGGTATGGATGCCATTGTCCCAGCAACGCATGGCATCGAATTGCCCTTCGACCATCCAAAAAGTTCCGTTTGGTTCTAGATACTGCCGTGCCCTATCAAGCCCAAATAGTATGCTTCCCTTTTGGAAAATTTCCGTTGCCGGAGAATTTATATACTTAGCATCGGCAAAATTATTTTGCTGCCCCATGCCATCTACAAATCTCGCCGAGAATCCGACAATTTTCCCTTGAGTATTTCGGATGGGGATTGTTAGTCGTGAATTAAATCGTCCCATAAATCTACGGGGATCGGTTTCATTTTCTTTGGCATAGAAGATTCCGCTAGCTTTTATGGCATCCAAGGAATAGCCAGCCTGGAGTATTTTTTCTATCAGAGCCCTATCATCATTTCCTGCGAAACCTATGCCATTTTCCCTTGCCACATCCAGAGAGAACTTCCTGTTTTCTACCCAGTACTGCCGAATTTTTTCTCCACAAACATTATTGGCATGGAAATTTTTTACAAAAAAATCGCACACCAATCCATGCAATTCGAACAATGTTTTTTTTGCATACGGCTTTATTTCAAAAGTTGCTGATTTTTCAAATTCTAGCGGAATATTAAACCGTTCTGCTATCATTTCAACGGCATCGACGAATGACACGTTCTCTTTTAGCTGTAGGAATCGAAAGATATCACCCGCATTCCCAGAACTAAAACATCGGAACATTTTTTTTGCTGGCATGACGAAAAATGATGGTGTCTTTTCCTGGTTAAAAGGGCTCAATCCACGCCAATTAACCCCACATCGTTTCAGC
>JAITET010000082.1 GCA_031281895.1 Puniceicoccales bacterium
ATATTTTTGCGGTCAAAAAGGTATTTTCGAGAAAATATGGACTGATGTGCGTAGCGACATATTTCCTTGTGGTGTTTTTTCTGCACAAGAGTATTTAAGCCTGTGAAAAGTTTATGAAAGATGAGAAAATATAACCCTCCGGATTTGAGACTCATAAATTTGCATTCACTTCAGTTCTGTGCTCCAGACGACGATGAAATCTAGACTAATAGCCTTTATTCGATTATCCAATTATGCGGAATTTGTGTTAAAATTTCACTTGATTGATCGCGGATCAGAATGTCATCCTCTACACGAACACCTCCAATTGTTGGATAATATAGCCCGGGCTCAATAGTCACGACCATTCCGGGGTGTAATATGTCATCACACATCCCGATTCTCGGTGGCTCGTGAATGTCAAGTCCCAAGCCATGCCCGAGTGAATGAAACATTCCGTGGGGAGGATTGGCAATATTGCTTGATTTGTACCCTTTACTCTCAAAATATTCCAAGGTCCATACCATTACATCTTCTCCTTGGACCCCGCCATGGGCCATATCGATGGCAATGTCATGGGCGGCTTTGACGACATTGTACAGGTTAGCTTGTTCTTTCGTTGGCTTTCCCTTGATGAATGTGCGGGAAACATCGGCATAGTAACCAGAAGTCTTCAAATGCGGGAAAAAATCTATCAAAATAAACTCGTTAGCCTTCAAGGGCCCATATCCCAAATTATGTGGATCACAGGCATCAATCCCACAGGCAACGATCGTGTCATCCGCAACTGCTCCAAGCCGGTAGCAAAACGTTTCCATCATGGTGCGTAGGCGTTTCGATGTCAAAATTTCATCTTCAAAAACCAATTCGTTTTTCCCATTAATCGAGGTGGTCAAAAGAACACTTTCCACTTGTACAAATGTCTGGCGGACGATATCAATGGCATGTTTGATTTCGGTAATTTCTCCATCGGACTTTATTAATCTCTGGGGAAGGATTGAAAACCCTGCCACAATTATTTCAAAATTTGCAGATCTCAGTTGATCCGCAAGGTAAATTGGAAAGTCTCGCTTGACGCAAATTGTCTTTAACTTAAGATCCTGTAAAAATCGTTTCAGGACGTCGCCATCAGAATTCTTAGCAGATTGTAACGATGATTTAACAACATCCCAGCTGACAAATTTGTCAATTTTTGACGTATTTCTGAGTCGATTGATTTCCAATGCGCTTACCAGGGCAATTGATTCCTGTCCATCAAACACAATGGCAATATGGTCTGGAACATGGGTGCCAATTAGGTAGAGCAAATCGGAATCTTTTTTTGTATTTGAAAAAATCAGCAGCGGAGCATCCATGGCAGAGATTAAATTTGAAAACCTGGTTGTGTAAATCTGGTGCGAGCAGACGGAATTGAACCGACGACACCTGCTTGGAAGGCAGAAGTTTTACCACTAAACTATGCTCGCAAACGTGATTGGCAATCTGAAATATTTGCCCATTCGGTCAAGCATTTTATGTAAAAATATTAGGGGCAAAAATGAAAACAATTTGCACCTCCATCGGCTTCAAAATTTAATATGCTCAAACTTCCGCACACCATTTCGCACATCATTAACCAGCAAATGGCTGACATCTTCGACCATGATGGCGTGGTCTTTCAGTAACCTGGTAATATTTTCGGAAAAGGAGTCGGCATGGAGAAAGTCGTCGAAAACAATTTCCTGGCTGGCCGTCGAAAGGTTATTAGTTAGACTTTTTTTCACTAGAAAATCGAAAATTGCAATTCTTCCCCTATATCCTCTCCACGAACAATTTTCACATCCATGTACTTCCGGAACCGTTTCTATGGAATCAGCCAGTTGGGGGAACAGTACTTTTTCAGTATCCGATAGTTCTCGCGATGTCATGCAGAATTGGCATGGTTTGCGCACAAGCTTTTGGGAAATTGACCCACGAAGGCAACTCTTTATCAAAAATTCTGAAATACCAAGGTCCAGCAGTCGTGTAATGGCCCCCAGCGCATCATTGCAGTGGATTGTGCTGAGGACCAAATGCCCCGTTAAAGTAGCTTGGATTACAAGCTCCGCCGTTTCATAGTCACGAATTTCACCGACCATTATTACATTTGGGGATTGACGTAAAACGGAACGCAAAATGGACGCAAAAGATAGCCCAATTTCGTCGTTGACAGGCACCTGGCTGATTCCATCCAATCTATATTCTATGGGATCCTCAATGGTGATCACCTTCCTATCCCGCGATGAAATTTTTTTTAAAATTGTGTACAATGTTGTAGTCTTGCCGCATCCGGTTGCCCCGCACAGCAGAATCAGTCCACTTTTGCCATTTATTATCGACTCCATCAAAATGGATTGTTCCTGGTTCAAGCCAATGTTATTCAGGTCGAAATCGTTATCTTCCTGGTCGAAAATTCTGATTGCAACATTTTCTCCATATATGGTTGGCAAAATTGAAATGCGCAGATCATAATTTTTGTCGAAAATTTTTACGCGTATCCTTCTATCCTGCGGCAGGTGGACCTCATCAATTTTCGCGTCGGCTTTAAACTTTATCTTAGCGATGACGGCCTGTGCAAAGATTTTATCGACATTATTGATGGTGTGCAATTTGCCATCAACTCTGATCCTTATGCGCATTCCATCTTTGCAATGCTCCAGATGAATATCCGACGCTCGCTCCGAAATTGACACCCTAAGCAAGTTATCAAAAAATTTATCCATGGAAACCGATTCTAGTTCACCGGTATCGGTCGACACAGGAGCCACGTTTTCTTTTTCTTTGGTTTTCTGTCTAGCATTTATGGTCTCCCAAAAATTTTTTACCCTTCGAAAGGATGTCAATTTAAATGCGATGGGAATTTTCAACCGGTGTGAAACGGTATCCATTAGTTCAACGTTAAACGGATCTGCCACTGCAACAATACAGTTTTTATCATCCAGTAGAATGGGAATAAGAGCATTACTTGCCGCAAAATTGCGGCCGATGAAATCTAATTCATTGCCATCGGTGGGAATATTTTCCATTAAAACTTCTATTCCAATGGCATCAAAAAGTTTTTCCCTGTGGACTGCTTTTTGTAGGGTTTCTATTAAATTTTCATTTAGAGCCTCCGCCTCCAAATTTTTTAATTCACTAGCAAAAGCAGCGTCAATGATCTTGATATCCACCAAACACTTGATCAGGTCAGCATTTACTTTTTCTATTACTTGGCTGCAAAACATACTTGTCCCATTTGGTAATCGCTTTAGCTGAAATGTAAAATGTTGTTATTTTATAAAAATTTACCAATTCTTTTTTCAAAATGTTTTCTAAAAAATATTGACCTAGGCGTTGTATTACTTACTCCTAAGCTGGATTGTAAGGGTTACGAGTTACATGGTGAAAGAAGAAATTGAAAATGTTAGTGATACCCGTTTAAACATAGTGCATACATTTGATGCCGATGAAATAGCGGCGGAAAAGAAATCGATCATCGATAAATTGTGCAAGGAGGCTAATGTGCCAGGGTTTAGAAAGGGAAAAATTCCAAGCAATATCATTTTGTCGAAATTTTCCGATGGGATCAAAAAGCAGTTGGATTCCAATATTATCAATAAAACATTGGATGCCTTAAACTATAAAACGGAGTGGAGTATTATTACCATCGTCGATTTAAAGCGGGAAGATGCCGATGGGGGGATGGTTTGTACATTGACACTTGATGTTATTCCCGAGTTTAAACTGTCTGACTATAAAAACCTATCCATTGATCCGATCAATGTGGTTGTGGAAGAACACGAAATTCAAAATGAAATAAGAAACACACTCAGGCGATATGCAAAATATGAGGTTGTTAAGCGAAAATCCAAAATCGGTGATTTTGTTAAATTAAACTATACGGGAAAATTTGATGATGGAAGTATGGTGGCAGACACAAAGAGCATCCCTGGCATTTACGGAACTCAAACAAACACATGGGAAGAAGCAGGTAATACTACAACCCCTGGCATAGGTGCGATAGTCGATGGTATCGTAGGGGTAAAAGCGGGAGAGAAAAAGACCGTTTCTCAACAATTCGAGCCTGACTTTGAAGTAGTTGAATTGGCTGGGAAAACCATTAGCTATGACTTGGAGATCGTCGAAGTGCGGGAACTTGTGTTGCCTGAATTAACGGACGATATGCTGCAGACACTGGGCGTAAAATCCCAGGATGAACTATACGAAAAATCAAAATTGTTGCTTACCAATTACAAAACTTCCCAGGCGAGATTTAACCAACGGGAAGAATTGGTGACAAAACTCATTGAATCGGTTGATATAAAAATTCCGGAAAGTGCCATCAATCAGGAAGCTGCCAATTTGATGAATGAGTATGCAGATCGCAAGGTGAGGTCGGGAACAAAACCTCAGGATATTGCAAGAAATTCCCAAGAAATTTTCGATAGTTTCAAACCCGCTGCCATACAGCGAGTAAAAATTGGTGCAATTTTAGACAAAATTGCCAAAGATGAAAAAATAGAACCCCTACAGGGAGACATCGAAAATATGATCTAGCAAGATGTGTACACAAGAGGGCTTGATGTGAACAAGTATGTTGTCGAACTCCGAAGGAACAATGACAAAATCATTGACCTACGCAGGCGTACCCTGCGAGGGAAAACATTGGATCACCTAATGCATATGCTCTGCAAAGACTTGACGCAAGAAAACAATACAAACCGTGAAGAATTGGGGGAAAGTCCTGAAGTTGTTCCATCGACCGAACAGCAGTAATGTTCCGATCTGAAAGATTACCTTTTCTCGATTAAAATGACGTGTTTTACTCGACATGGTCCCTCAAAATTGCAGGTTTTCTCATTCTGTTGGCTAGAGGTATAATTATTCCCCCTAAGGTAGGCGGGCAAAGGCATGGTAAAGTGCATCGTCGAAGGACAAGGAAAAGGTGGAGGATGGAGGCAAATTTTCTGTTTGCCCAGAATTTTTCGATGGGGTTAAGATCTGGAAAATAGGGAGGGAAGAAAAGTAGAGTGCAGCCAGCCTCCTCGATTAGTTCCCGCGTTCGCTGCTGCTTGTGGAATAACGCATCGTCCATGACCACCACTTACCCCAGCCATAGTGCTGGTACAAAATCTTGCTCAACCCAAGTGTTGGAGACCTCCCTATCGAGGGTGCAATCATAAATACAATTCAGCAATTGTCTTCCCGTTGCCGTAGCCGGCGACGCCGTTAGTCCGTCGAAATTTCCGACTGGCTATGCAGCCGAATACCTTTTTTCCCTTTTCCGATCGGGCTTTCCTGCGGTGGATGCAGGGGCCTATGCCACTTTTTTCCACGTAAACTAGATCTTCCTTTTTAGGGTCGCTATTGCTTTTTCATAGCTCGCACGTTTTCCCTCCTTTCGCTCCCAGAAGGCCATTGTTTTTTAAGAGTAATCTTCATCTTCTTCAGTGCCCTGTCGATGCTGCTTTTCCCCACACCAAACGCCCCGATCGTTCCCTCCATAGTGTGGGTCTTTTCGTACTCCAATGCAACCCCTTCGTTCGATATGCCATTTACCAACACTACTACTGTGCATGTCTTTTTTAAGAAGAAATACTGTATTTATAAAGCTTGCAATTTATAAAATAGTATTACCATGTTCAGTATGAATGGAATAGCACCCAGTGGCTTACAGAGAACACACAATTTACCTCGGGGAAATGTTCATGGAGCGGCAAACGGATACTCCATCGCAGTTCCACGAGGAGGTGTTCCCGGTGTAGCACCACCAAGATGTACTCCTGGAGTAGGAATAGCACCCAGTGGCTTACAGAGAACACACAATTTACCCTGGAGAAATGTTCATGGAGCGGCAAACGGACACTCCATCGCAGTTCCACAAGGAGGTGTTCCCGGTGTAGCACCACCAAGATGTACTCCTGGAGTAGGAATAGCACCCAACGGCTTACAGAGAACACACAATTTACCCTGGAGAAATGTTCATGGAGCGGCAAACGGACACTCCATCGCAGTTCCACGAGGAGGTGTTCCCGGTGTAGCACCACTAAGATGTACTCCTGGAGTAGGAATAGCACCCAACGGCTTACAGAGAACACACAATTTACCTCGGGGAAATGTTCACGGAGCGGCAAACGGATACTCCATCGCAGTTCCACGAGGAGGTGTTCCCGGTGTAGCACCACTAGGACGTGCTCCTGTATCACACAAGGAAAAGATATTGGAGTGGATATCTAAACATGCTAAGAAAATCATAGAGATATGTCGTTTTACAGTCGGAATGTCGCTAATTTTGAACAACAACGATTTTAAAATTGTAAGCGATATGCTTGACGCGCTTTCAGATTTTACGCGATTCATATTACACATTATTGTTACGCGACATACGCAACATGCATTACCAGATCCCGATCGTTCATTCAAGGCTTATCTTTACGATGCTGAAAAACAAGACATTGTCTTTAAAAGATTGTTCATGTCCCTAGCATCAGCATGTAAGGTGTTTCTTAAAGTTGTACCCAAATTAGTACGCTTTCAGACACTATCAAAACTACTCCCATATTTTGGCTTATTT
>JAITET010000083.1 GCA_031281895.1 Puniceicoccales bacterium
CCCGATGCACGGAAGCGTTAATTATCCGTCGATATCCGTCTGCCAAATAGATTTGAAGTCCGACTATGGATTATGTTGTCTATTTGATTTTGAATTTTTAACAGCTGGGACACGGATCGATTTTTCAAAATTTCACCCAATCTTTCAATAAAATCTTCGGGAGAAAAATTTGCTGTTTCAAAAAGGAACAGCAATATGTTTTCGCGAGAAATCATATAGGTCCGTCTTTTTTCTTCCCCCCTGGGAGCACTTCCATTCAACAGATGTCCAAGAATTTTTTGATTATCAAATGCATTGCGCACATATTGATCTGTCTTTCCAATTATTGCGGCCATCTCTTTGGGAGAAAACCATTGTTGAGTAGTAGGCAGCAAGAATGAGAAATGTTCATAGGACTTTATTGCTTGAATATTATATTTTGGATCTATCATTTCCATAACATTAGTTGTATTTTGGTCTAATATGTGGCAACAAACCAAATACGTTGGCGGTCAACTGTCACGAAACCTTGAAACTCTTCTTCCGATTTTGCCCAAAGTTTTGGTCGATCGCAAATGTCTGTGTCGATTTGATATAGTTTTTTCTTTCCTGGGGTCAAAGTTTTTACATCCTTGGTGAGAAATTTTTCACAATGACCAATGATTGTTTAAATTGGGTCTTTTCTTGAAAAATTTTTGAAAAACACTGTTATGGCGACGAGAGTAATTAAACCATGATTTCATTTTTGCAAAACCTTTTACAAAAACACCACAAATGGCTGTTTAGTATCCTGCTGTTTATAGTAGTCGTCGCATTTGTCTTTACCATAGGAGCTGCCCCGACTATCGGTAAGGCAAGGGTAAAACCGCACCTTTGCTATGGTCATAACCTGAAAAATGCTGATGAGATGCAAAAAATAGCAGAAAATGCTACCTATAGCGGTATTTTAGAATTGGAAGACATTAACTTGATTAGCAAAAATTTGAACTTTTTTACCCTCAGGAGAATCATCGCCCTGGGACTAGCAGATGAATTCAAAATACCAAATCCTGCGGCAGAGACTTTGAAAAGGTACATCAAAAAATTACCGGTTTGCCTCGATGAAAAAGGGAAATTTTCTGCCGACCTCTATGCATCTCTTTTGGAAATGTTTAGACGCAACACCACAGGGCAGGACCGATTGACAGAGGTTTTATGCGAAGACTATAGAATCAAGGAGGTCGAATCTATTGTGGCAGGCAATTGGATCGTATTCGACGAACAGGTGATATCGTTTTTGACGAGGTCTCACATCGAGCATGATTTTATGGTCGCTACGATTACAACGGATGATGTGGTAATCGATGAAAACATGTGCGATGAAGAAATAGAAAACTTCTACAACGAACATCCCCATCGCTATACGCAACCGCCGATGCACGCTGTTTCCATGGTAAAATTTAGGAGTGAAGACTTTGTCAAAACTGTTCCCAGTCCCGATGAAAAAACGCTGACAGCATTTTTTCTAGAAAACAAGGATTATTTTGAAAAGGATTCTAAATTTGAAGACATAAAAGATCGCGTACTAGATGCCTACCTAAAGGCTGAATCGACGCGAATGGCCTATGCTCAAGCTGAAGATTTTGTCAACAAACTATACAAAAATGATATAAAATTAAACAGCCAAGAGTTTAAGGATACGTTGGCAAATTTTGAGATTGAGAAGGAAAAAATTGCATCCTATTCCAAAAAGAAACTTCCCCATGTGAATGGGGTAGCACCCACTTACCTGCTCAACGTGTGCGATTTGGAAAATGGCAGATATTACACGGATCCATGCCCGGCAACATTTGGGTGCGTTGTCCTTTTTCTGGAGCATAGGAAAGACACCAAGGAACTATCTTTGGCAGAAGCAAAACGGACCATTAGGGAAGATATTCTAAGGGAACGGAGATTACTAAAATTTACGGATAAAATAGAAAATATTCGCCGAGAGGTTGTGGATAGCCTTGAGTCCGATAAAGATCTTCCAAAAATTTTTGAAAAACATGGCCTAAAATTTGATACCTTCGAGGGTATTTCTATTGGAAACATGGAAGAAAAGAAAGTCGATCAGTTATATAAAGAAGCCCTAGTATCCCTAAAAAAGTCTGAACATATAAAATTAATGCCCATGGATGATAACAAAGTGTTGATGTTTGCCGTTGTCGACAGAAAATTTCCGACGAATGACTTTTTTTCCAAAAATAGGCGTACGGAAGCAGAATCAATCCTAAAATTTCTGAGCAAGAATTTTATACTGACAAACTTTTTTAACGATCAAGTGGCCAAAATAATCAAATGAGAAAATTTTCGTCGGAGCATAAAAATTAACAAAAAAAATATTGATTTTTCTATTAAATTCCTAAAATAAAGATCATGCCTTATGGCAAAATTTAGTAACAAGGAGGAACATATGTGTGGTTGTGGCTGTGGCGGTGGAAAAAAGAAATAACCGCTAAGGTAAAAAAACATTCTAATTTTTTAGAAAATCAAAACCACCCTAGGGTGGTTTTTTTATCCCTAAAAACAGTAGATGAGCCATCTAATTACACTGCTCTAATGAATAGCCTGGATTTGTCGGGGGTGATTGTTATTATTTTGCGCTGAAAAAAAGATGTCATCCAGGAGGCCAAGCCATTGGTCTACCGGATAATAGGTGAATGTGCAAATGGGGGACAGTTTCTCCCGCCTGTTGTCCGTTATTTACTACCAATCTGAATCCTATCAAATTATGGGATTTGGCAAAATCCCTTGCCATGATTAGTAATTTCCCAAGTAGTTCCGCATCGCCATCCTGGGCCGTTTCAATTCTATTAATTTTCCTCTTGGGAATAATCAATACATGAACCGGTGCCTGTGGATTAATATCTCGAATGACTACGGCAACGTCGTTTTCGAAGACGACATCGGCCGGGATCTCTCCGCTAATTATTTTTTCAAAAATTGTTTTTTCTTCCACGGAAACCATGTTTTATAACAGAAGCCTATTTGCAAACATTTATCCATAAAAATTTTCAATCTTTCAAAGGATTTTTTTATTGGAAAAGGCGATGTTTATTTTCAAATGCACACACTATGGCAACTGATACCTTTGCATTTAGGATAACCCATGGGTGTAAAAGTACCATGGCTCGCCGTGGGATCCTATCAACGCCTCATGGCATGATTAACACGCCAAATTTTGTATTTTGTGCCACAAAAGGGGCAATGAAATCGCTTTCAACGGCGGACCTCAGAGCTACGGGAGCAGAAATTATGCTATCGAATACTTACCATTTGATGCTTCAACCTGGAGCTGATATTGTGGCAATGCATGGAGGACTGCACAAAATGTTGAACTGGAACAACCCGATGCTAACAGATTCTGGAGGTTTTCAGGTCTTTAGCCTTGGACACGGTGGAGTGGCAAATGAAATTAAGGGCCGGAGAAATTTTCCATCCCATTGCAATTGTACGCTGTTGAAAATTACGGAAGAAGGGGCACTTTTCCGTTCCTACATTGATGGGACAAGACATTGGTTGACACCGGAAGTGTCGATACGGGTACAAAGAAAACTTGGAGCAGATATAATTTTAGCGTTCGATGAATGCACCCCATTCCACGCCGACCGAAAATATACCGCGTCTTCGATGGACAGGAGCCACCGATGGGAATTGCGCAGCCTGGCGGAGTTTAGAAAAAATGACAACAGCCAACAGGTCCTCTATGGGATTATTCAGGGAGGTATTTATGAAGACTTGCGAAAGGTGAGTGCGGATTTTGTTGCAAACAACGATTTCTTTGGACAGGCCATAGGAGGTAGTTTGGGAGGAACAAAATCCCAGATGCATGAGGTGATTGAAATGATTGCCCGGCTCATTGATCGTACCCGTCCCGTCCATTTACTCGGGATCGGAGGTATTACGGATATTTGGAATGGTGTAAAACATGGTATCGATACCTTCGACTGCGTATGCCCAACCCGCCTGGCCCGTCATGGGGGTGCGCTGTGTACACCATTCCTCCATGGAGGAAAAGAATTCATAAATTTGAACAACTCATGTTACCGCGAGGACGTTTCCCCCATCGATGGCACCTGCGATTGCTATTGTTGCCGAAACTTTTCACGTTCGTACATTCACCACTTGTTCAAAGCAAAAGAAATGCTTGGTGGGCAATTGCTGACCATCCACAACGCACGATTCATGGTACGACTGATGGAAACAATACGTCAATCCATCGAAAACGAAACTTTTGGGGATGAGTTCAAAAAATGGACAACCTTCTAATGTCAGCAATATTAATTCCCCATTTCACTTAGTAAAGGCATAAGAAAGAGCAAAAAAGAAAGAAGGGAAAGAGTCAAAACATTGGAAGGTTTTCTTTTAAAAATTGTCTAGAATTTTTTGATGGGCCTAGGGTCAAGACTCATAAGAACGAGCTTGACCCTGGAGGGATATGTTTATCTATTACAATTGTCGTAATTTCAATTACGCATAGTCAGACTAGTTTGTTTTGGAAATTTTTCCTGGGAAATTCGATTTGCAACTTTATTAGCCGAATGATTTAGAGCATAAAAATTGACATCGGTTTTTGAAACTTTTACCGTATTGCGCACATCTGCAACCACGAGGCCATTTGCTTCGATAAATTCATGCAAAGACTGGACAGAGCTAAGTTTTAAAATTTCCCTATCCAGTTCTGTGTTTTTTGTGACATATAGGGATAAGATCCGTTCATGTTCTGATATTTTTCGTCCCCATGATATTATGTTTTGCCTCGCTTTAACTAAAAACAAGGACAGAAAAAATAACATAAAAACGCCGCCTATGCACAATAATGTGCAAGTTTGAAAAAATCTATCTGATTTATTTTCCATGTTCAATCTCGTATGCTGTGTGTTTTTTCTAAAATGCGCAATTTGGCAGATCGGCTGCGCGGATTATGATCCACTTCAGTTTCATCGGAAGTAATCGGTTTTTTTGTTAAAATATTGGCATAGGAAACCCGGTCTTGTTGAGGTTGGCTATCGAATTTATCAATCGCTTTCCCGGCCATTTGGTTGAAAAACCTTTTGACGATTTTGTCTTCCAGTGAATGAAAACTGATCACGGCTAATCGCCCACCTGTCGCCAATTTGTCGAACAAAATGGGCAGTGCCGCTTCTAAGGAACCCAATTCGTCGTTAATGAAAATTCTTATCCCTTGAAATGTTTTGGTAGCTGGATGAATTTTTTGTCCCTTTTTCTTGGGAATGCAGTCAGAGACGATTTTAGCAAAACTATCGGCATATTTCATGTCCGGATTTTTTCTGTTGTCCAAAATAGTAGAGATGATTTTTTTCCAATATTCTTCCTCTCCGTAATCCCGAATGGCCGTTATTAATTCCCGTTCACTGGCCCTGTATAGAAAGTCCACCGCCGTGATCCCACGACCGTTATCCATGCGCATGTCTAACGGGGTGTGATACTTAAAAGAAAATCCCCTATTTTCATCGTCGAGTTGGAAGGATGAAACCCCTAAATCCATTACAATACCGTCCAATGGAGGCATATGCAGACAGCCAACCTCGGAAAAATTGACCTGATAGAATCTAAAGTTACTGTGGGTCAACGAAAGTTTCTGGGCTCGTTGTTTAGCACTTGGATCACGGTCGATGGCATAGACAAAGTTCTTTTCATTGGCCCGCAACAAGGCTTCACTATGTCCTCCACCTCCAAATGTACAATCCAAAAACTGTCCACCTTTGGACGAGTTTAACCATTTTATAACATCGTTCAGAAAAACCGAGCAATGGGATAATGATAACTGTGTCTCTCCTATCATAGTCCAAGTTGTGTTAAGATTGCGCTGACTTCGTCATCCTCTTCCTCGTCCTTGCTCAAATATTTTTCATACCTCATCGGATCCCAGATGCTAAAAGTTATAAAATTACCCACCATCAGGATTTCCCTGTTTAATCCTCCGTGTGCACAAAGCATTTGATTTAGTAAAATCCTCCCCTGGCTATCACAGGTAAGCTGGTCAGCCTTCGAAAAAAGTTTCGTAAGGGTTTTTTGACCTTTTTTATCTCCTAGGCTTACATTGGAAGCCTTCTCTCTTAATTTTTCTACCATTTTAGGAGGATAAACGATTATGCATCCGGATGGATTCGGGATGGCAATGTACACCTCATATTGTTCAGACCCAAATCTCCACTTCGCTGGCAATAATACCCTCCCTTTTTCGTCCGGGTTGCGCCGGTGCTCACCTACGTAAATATTATTCGAGTTTTGTAACATTTTGACCTTTGCCCTAAATCGCCATTCTTTAACAGTATTTCCCATTTTTCCCCACAGTCAATAAATATTATGGAAAATTTGGTTAGGAAAAATGAAAAATATGCTCCGAGCATCGCTCCCACGAAAGGTAGCAGCGGATAAAAATTTTTTATATAAATTTCAATGCCCCCATCACATTTCCAGTGGATATTCATAAAATTTCGTTCCAAATTAAGAGCATAGGGATGGCCATCGTGCTTGAAATCGGGTCTATGGATTTGACCATGGTTTCTCTCAAAAAATTTCCTCCGCAGAGCACTTTGATATCACTTTACTTCGGGGAGATAACTTGCAGGATCTCCACACCATAAGATTCTATGCAGAAAAGTTTTGTGAAAGGAAATTTGGACAAAAGTCGGAACCAATACAGGGTAATTGCTCTTCGTTGGCGTCCAAAAACTTTTAAAGAGGTCATTGGGCAGGATCACATCGTTGGGACATTAACCAGTGCCATAAAAATGGATCGTGTTGCCCATGCCTACCTATTCGTCGGACCTCGGGGAACTGGGAAAACTACCACCGCCCGCCTATTGGCCATGGCTTTGAATTCTAGCGGGGGGCCCTCCGTAGACTTCGACCCCAACGATGAAATTTCACGCTCCATAGCATCAGGTAACTGCTTGGACGTCATAGAAATCGATGGAGCATCCAATAATTCCGTCGAGCAAATTCGAGATCTTCGCGAAGAATGCCGATACGCTCCCATCTCATGCAGATATAAAATATATATCATCGATGAAGTTCATATGCTGTCAAATGCTGCATTTAATGCGTTGCTCAAGACCCTCGAAGAACCACCGCCCCACGTAAAATTTATCTTTGCCACCACCGAGGCGCACAAAGTTTTGCCGACCATAACGTCCCGATGCCAACGGTTTTCCTTTCGTCCCGTACCGATTGCCACCTTAGCTGAAAAATTATCCGTGATCGCCCAGAGCGAAGGAATAAAAGTTTCCGAAGGTGCACTCCTTACAATTGCTCGCCTTGCCAATGGTGGTGTCAGAGATGCGGAATCGATCCTTGATCGAATGGCAACCTTTTGTGGAAACGAAATAACCGTAGAGGCAATAAACCTTGCCTATGGGCTAGCTGACAACAACACCATCGATGGCATAATTAGTGGCATTTACTATGGCGACTACAAAAAGCTCATAAAAATTTCCCATGAAATTTCATCACAAAATTGTGACATGTATAGGGTTTTGTGTGACGTGGAAGCGAGGATTTACGAACAATTGGAAAGTATTTTGGATGGAGATGGCAATTACCCCGATCGCATGGTTCGGATATTGGAAGAAATTCACCGGTCAAAGGAATCCGTTAGGACTGGAATTTCCGAAACCATAAACTTTGAAACTACCCTATTGAAAGCTGCTGAACGGGGACAATCCCGTGCCATCGATGCCATCATACAGGACATTCGGGCATTAAAATTTGAAGATACGAAAAATCAACGCATTTCCACTTCCGACGATGATGCCGAAAAGAAGAAGTCACGGCTACCATCCGAGGTACAGTCGATATTGAAAGAAGGTTTTCGTGCCCAGCTAAGCATTTTAAAGTCAGATGGATGAAAGAGCATCAGTTTTGAAAGAGGGTATTGATACCTTCCTTGTACACCTGGAGTTGGAAAGGGGAAGTAGCAAAAATACCGTGGCCAGCTACGAAAATGACCTATTGGCCCTCGTAGATTTTTTTTCAAAGCATGCTCTAAAAAACTGGTCAGAGGTTTCATTGGAAATACTACGCCAATGGTTAACATTTCTAGATAAATCTGGGTGTTCATCGGCCACGGTGGCAAGAAAGTTGTCCGCTTTGCGGTCATTTTCCAAATTTGCCAAAGCCCGAAATGTAGCAAATTTGGACGTTGCCAAACGGTTGAAACGTCCTCGCTGTATGCGAAAACTACCGGACACATTGACATCGGAGGAAGTGGCAAAAATTTTGGAATTAAATGGAGAATCTCCACTGTCCATGCGGAACAGTGCAATGTTTGAATTAATTTACAGCAGTGGCCTGAGAGTATCCGAATTGTGCGACATTAAAATTCAGGCCATCGATTTTGAAAACTGTTTCTTGAGGGTATATGGCAAGGGAGCGAAGGAAAGGAGTGTCCCCTTTGGATCCATTGCCAAATCAAAACTGGAACGGTATCTAACCGTCGCACGTCCAAAATTTGTAAAATCTAAAACGGATAGCACATTTTTCATAGGAATAACGGGCCGCAAATTATCTAGAAAAACCGTATGGATGCACCTAAAAAAATACATAAAACTGGCAGGGATAGAAAAATCTGTAACTCCACACACTTTGCGCCATTCCTTTGCTACCCACCTATTAGAAAATGGAGCGGATCTGCGTTCCATACAGGAAATGCTCGGCCATGCGGATATTTCCACTACCCAAATTTATACGGCCGTCGACAAAAAGCGCCTCATGTCTGATTACAGAAAGTTTCACCAGCGGGATAAATTTTAACATGGAAGCCAATCCGTCAACAGGAAAGCAGTCAACTTTAATAAACGTCCTTTTGGTAGCGTCTGCCGTCCTTTAGTAGCTTAAAAAAACCATTGGCTTCATCCTCGGTAAAGTTTCCAAGTTCCATGGCTACTTTTTTTAGGGTATTTTCGACATCAACGGCCATTTTAGATGCATTACCACAAACGTAAACATAGGCTCCGTCGGAAATCCACGACCAGAGTTCTTTTCGACGTTCCCAAATTCTATCTTGAACGTATATTTTATTTTCCTGATCCCTCGAGAAGGCCAAATCCAGATTTGTCAAAATGCCAGAATCTTTAAAAGATTGTAATTCTTCCTCGAATAAAAAATCCGTTGCACGATTTCTGTCACCGAAAAACAGCCAGCTTTTTCCGACCTTACCACCTTTGTCTACCACCCATTGTCTCTCCTGTAAAAAACCCCTGAACGGCGCAATTCCGGTTCCCGGACCAACCATTATGATATTCGATTCGGCATTTGTTGGCAGTGCGAACATAGATTTTACCACAAAAATCCTAATATCTTCTCCAATGTTGGCATCGTGGGCCAAATAATTTGATGCAATGCCATTCCTTTTATTTCCAATGGCATTCGTATAACTAACAACCCCAACGACAATGTGTATTTCATTTCGATTAGCGATGGGAGATGATGCAATGGAATATAACCGCGGCGTCAAACGGCGCAACTTGGTTGCCAATTCGCCCGGTTCTACTTTGCAGTGGCCATCGAATTTTTTTAAAATCTCCAACAATGAATATGATTTTGCCAAAACCTGACATTCCGGATCGGAACGGAGTATTTTACCATTGATGAATGAGCCCATGCCAGAATTTGTTCCGATTTCCGCAAGCCATCTCCAAAATTGATCGGGCAAATTGGTTATGCAAAGGTATTCCCGTAGGGCGGAAAAAATCGATATTTTTTCACCCAGGAAAGGAAGCTTAACCTGTGTTTCGGGGGTGATTTTTAACAAACGCAAAATTTCGGCTGTTTCATTGCCATTGTTTTTGGGGAATACGGCGATCGAATCACCACATTTGTAGGATACGTTGCCATTGCTCACATCGAAAACTAGATGTTGGACGTCCTTATCGCTTGCTTGTCCATTCAACCTCCTCCGAAATTTTAAATGGGCAGTAAATGGATTATCTCTGTTATAGGTCATTTCATAGCTGAAAAAATGTGAAT
>JAITET010000022.1 GCA_031281895.1 Puniceicoccales bacterium
AGAAACTGAACTTCAGAAGCTAACATCGGAACAGCAAAAAGCAAATCAGGCTTTAGAGCAAGCCCAAAGACAAATTCAGCAAAGAGAACAAGAAATTGAACACCTCAATAGAGAACATCAAACAATATTGCAAAACAATACAAAGGAAATACAAACATTGACAGTTGAAATTGAGACAAAAAGACAATCCCTGGGTGAGCTAACCAAAGAAAAAGGTACATTGGAAGAAAATCTGCGGAATGTTGAGGCTCGGTGCTCAGAATTCCGGGAAAAGGTTCAATCGTTTACCTCGTCCAACGAAACATTGCAAGCCCAGTTCCTTTCCCAAGGACGACTTGTCGAGCAACAAAAGGAAACGATTGATACTCAAAGACGAGCATTAACAGCAGCCCAAGAGGCCATCGATAGCCTTCGAAATCAAACCCAAGGCGGTCGAGGGTTTTTGCAAACTTTTGTTCAAACGGCTGGTGTGGTTGCTGGTGGAATGTTAGGCATAGCAGTGACCCGGGCTCTATAGGAGGGAGTTAATAGAATAATCTTTTTACCCTGCCATATTTTTCCATTGTTGGGTGGAAGCTCTATGGAGCGAAGTCACCGATAAACTTTAGATTATCCATTGATTTCCCATGCAACTTCCAAAATTACCTACGGAAATGTTAGCATGACACTTTCCCCAGGAATTACAATCATCCGTGGGAATGTGGTTTTAATATGCCATAATTCTCCCAACAAATATTTTACTTACCGGGTAGTAGCGATAGCTTTTCGCTGTTTTTTTCGTAGGAAATGGTAATTTTTGCTCCGGTGGAAATCTCACCACTCAGCCACTTATCGGCGAGGGGATCTTCGACATTTTTTTCGATGGCACGCTTTAGAGGACGAGCCCCAAACTTTTTGTCGTAACCATTTTTTACGAGGAAATCTTTCGCATCGTTGGAAAAGGTAAGGGTTATGCCCTTTTCGGCAGCACGCTTGCTGACCTTATCCAACTCAATGTCGACGATTTTTTGCAAAGCTTCATGGTCAAGTTGTTTAAACACGATCATATCCGTTAGCCGATTGATAAATTCAGGCTTAAATGTCTTCTTGGCCTCATCGATGATCGACATTTTTATCCGCTCAAAATTTTGGGATGTATTTTGATCTGCCACAAAACCAAGGAACATGTCCTTTTGTAAAATCTCAGCCCCAACATTGCTCGTCATGATTAGAAGCGTATTTTTAAAATCTACCTTGCGTCCCTGACCATCTGTCATATGGCCATCTTCCAAAACCTGTAATAAAACTTGCAAAACATCGGGATGGGCCTTTTCCACCTCATCGAAAAGAATAACCGCATAGGGCTTGCGCCTAATTTTTTCCGTTAGCTGGCCCCCATCATCATGGCCCACGTATCCCGGAGGAGATCCGACCATTCGCGATATGGAATGTTTTTCCATATATTCGGACATGTCGATTTGGATAATGGCATCCCTGTTTCCAAAAATCTGTTCAGCCAGCATCTTGGCCAAATAGGTCTTTCCTACCCCCGTGGGGCCAAGGAATAAAAATGCCCCAATTGGTTTGTTGGGATCATTTAAATCCGTACGCGAACGGCGAATTGCGCAGGCAATGCTTTCGACGGCTTCATCTTGTCCGATTACGATCTTTTTCAATGCTTCACCCATGTGCAGCAAGCGTTCCGACTCTTTCTTTTCAAGGCGTGTAATCGGAATCCCCGACCAACTGGCGATGACGGCCAAGATGGCATCAACACCAACCGTAATGATGTTATTTTTTGATTTCTTTTGGGCCTGGCGAGAAAGATTCTCTTTCTCTTTGATCAACTGTTGCTCCGTATCCCGCAATTGGGCAGCTTTTTCAAAATTCTGCACCTTGATCGCTGATTCTTTATCACAATGGACCTCTTCGATCTTTTTCAACAATTTCTCCATTTTCGGAGAATTGGTGGATACGTTTAACCTCGCCTTAGCTCCCGCTTCATCGATGACATCAATGGCCTTATCGGGCAAAAATCTGTCCTGGATGTATCTTGCGGAAAGTTTTACAGCCTCTTCAATTGCCTCATCCGTATACTTTACGGCATGGTGTTCCTCATAACACTTTTTAACGCCATGCAGAATCAAAATGGCATCCTGGATACTCGGGGGCTCGACCTGCACAGGTTGAAATCGGCGTTCGAGTGCACTGTCTTTTTCTATGTGTCTACGATATTCATCGAGGGTGGTTGCTCCAATGCATTGAACTTCGCCACGCGACAGTGCCGGTTTCAAAATATTCGACGCATCCATGGCCCCTTCCGACGACCCTGCCCCAACGATCGTATGCAGCTCGTCCAAAAACAATATTACATTTTTAACCCGTTTAATATCCTCCATGACAGCCTTCAAACGCTCTTCAAACTGTCCCCTATACTTTGTCCCTGCTAGCATAAGGGCCATGTCGATGGAAATGATCCTTTTATTGAGTAAGGCTTCAGGAACCTTGCCAAAGGCTATCGCCTGGGCTAACCCTTCCGCTATCGCCGTTTTCCCCACACCCGCCTCGCCAACTAGAACGGGATTATTCTTTGATCGTCTACATAAAATTTGTAGTACCCTCGTAATTTCTTTTTCCCGACCAATCACAGGATCTAACTTGTTCTCCTTTGCAATTTCGGTCAAATCACGACCAAATGCATTCAGTGCCGGTGTCTTTATACCCGATGATTGGTTGTCCTTGTCGGATATTTTTTCCGATGTGAAATGGAAATCATCACCGTCAGTATTCCCTTCATCTATGCCAACAAAATTGGGATCAAGGGCTGATAATATCGCCTGTCGGCAGCTTTCCATTTTCACACCCGCTTCCACCAACAACCTGGCTGCAACTTCATCGTCCTCGCGCAAAATTCCCAATAGGAGATGTTCGGTACCAACGTAGGGATGCTGTAACATATTCGCTTCCTTTGCCGCTGCCAAGAGAACCTTTTGTATGAGCGGAGATAGCGTAATGTTGGATCCATTTTGAGCATCTCCGTTGACCGTCGATAGGTATTGTTCGATCTTGGCACGAATTTTCCCAAGATCAACTCCCATGGACCGCAAAATGTTAATGGCGATGCATTGTGGCAGTCTCATAAGTGCCAACAGGAGATGTTCGGGCCCAATGACAGACTGACCAAATCGCTCTGCTTCTTGCCTAGCCATCGCGAGGATTTGCTGGGCACGTGGAGTTAAATTTACCATTGAATTCATGTTTTTTCGAAAGGACACATGATATGTATTGCGGTACACTTTGCAAGTGTCGATGCAATATTCATACCATTTTGGATCAAAATCAAGCAATTTTTATGCCACGACTCCATTTAAATTCTCCAATAAATCGATTTCATTCCAGATTTCTAAGCCCAGCGATTGAGCTTTTTCTAATTTTGAACCGCAATTTTTCCCGGCAATTAATATATTCACACGCCCGGATATGGCATTGGCGACATTACCGCCGAGATGTTCGATTTTTTCAATCGCTTCCTGGCGTGTCAAGGATGACAATGTGCCGGTTAAAACAAAATTTTTCGCGTAGAATTTCGAATTTCGATTCTGCGAAATTTCCAAATGCCTATCACCGGGGATAACTCCCAACATTCGCAGATCATTGAGAATATTTCCGTTATGTTGTTCCCTAAAAAACGCAACTATTGCATTTGACAATTTTATCCCAATGCCACTGAGCTGTTCCAATTCTTCGGGTGTTGCAGCAATCAGATTGTCCAGGGAATGAAAATGGCTCGCTAAAATCTTTGCCGTTTGTTCCCCAATTCCTAAAATGCCGAAACCATGTAGCAAACGCCAAAGGGGCCGATTTTTACTATTGTCAATGTTGCTCAAAATTTTCAAGGCCGATTTGGTTCCAAATTTTTCCAAACATTCCAAATCATTGAACGTCAGACGGTAGATATCGGCGATATTGTTTAATTTTTTTACCGCCATTAGTTTTTCAATTATGGCCGTACCTAGGCCGTCAATATCCATGGCTGTCCGTGAAACGAAATGTTCCAGGCGCCTTTGGATTTGTGGCAAACAGCACAAATTTTGACATCGCCTGGCAACCTCCCCGGGCAACCGGATCAACTGCGATCCACAGGATGGACAGGTTTTTGGGAAAACAAATGGTATGGAATCTACGTTTCGCCTTTCCCTATCAACGGCTACAATCGCCGGAATTATCTCCCCTGCCTTTTCCACCGTCACATAATCCCCAACCCGGATATCTTTTTTCGATATTTCATCGGCATTATGAAGGGTCGCCCGGGAAACATTTGTGCCCGACAATTGCACGTTCTCCAGATCTGCCACCGGAGTAATTATTCCCGTACGGCCGACTTGCAGGATAATATTTTTGATTTTTGTTGTTGCACGTTCTGGGGCAAATTTATAGGCGATGGCCCACCGTGGAGATTTTGCCGTTGCCCCTAAAATTCCATAGAGTTGCAATTCGTTGATCTTTAACACCACACCATCGGTCCAGTAGGGAAAGACATGCCGCATCTCGTTTAGTTCTTCGATGCATTTCCAAGCTTCTTCGATATTTTCAGCTATCCAGTATTTTTCCTGGGACGCAAATCCGAGATTCTTCAAAAGTTCTAGAACTTCACTTTGGAGACTCACAATCTTTTCCGAACAATGGCCGATGGCATAGGTAATTAATTTTAGATCTCGCTCGGCAACTTCATGGATGTCGAGAGTCTTCAGGGTCCCGGCAGCCAGGTTACGCGGATTGGCAAATAGTTCGAGTTCCTGTTCCTCCCGTGTTTTATTTATTTCAACAAAGGTTTGCTTATCCATGTAAACTTCTCCACGAATTTCAATGGCTTCGGCATCATTTTCGATTTCCAACGGCAAACTTCTAATTGTTTTAATATTTGCACTGACATCGTCTCCTACCATACCATTCCCTCTGGTCAGCGCCCTAAAAAATTTTCCCCTCCTGTAGATCAAGTTAACCGCGATGCCGTCGATTTTCGGTTCAATAACGTAGGAAAATTTTCGCTGGCCAAGCGTAACCCCTAGATGGTTAGAAAAATGGACCAATTCTTCCCGGGAATAGGTATTTGACAAACTCATCATGGGAGACAGGTGTGCAAACGATTGAAATCCGGAATTTCTATCATCCCCGATGGGCGTATCTCTTGTTTCCACCGAGTAAACCGTCAAAATTTCTCGTAACCTTTCCACTTCAGACTTCAAACAATCATATTCAAAATCAGAAATCCTAGGACTATTCTCCCTATAATAAAGTCTGTCGTGTAAACTTACCTCGGACAATAACTTATCATATTTTGCTTCCAGGGTTCGGATTTCGGATATTGAATAAGTTTTCGTAATGTTGCTCACCATAAATAATTTTTATCAAAATGAAATGTCAGCTTGTCATTTGATCATAAAAAAATAACAAAGGATCACATCTTTTTCAAAATTTATTATGAAATTTTCAATAGAAAAGACTACGTTTGTCAATGGCTTACAGCAAGTTTTAAGCGTCGTCGAACAACGGGCAATTATCCCGGTTTTGAGCAATGTGTTGTTGGAATGTGCCAATGATGGACTGAAAATTACTGCAACCAGTTTGGACATTTCCATCCATTGTCAAGTGAAGGCAGAAATCGAAATGGAAGGCAAAATAACACTTCCGGCAAGGAAGTTGGCCGCCATTGTTCGTTCCTTGCCAGGGGACACCGTCGTAGCAGAACTTGTCGGTACGACGGTGAAAATTTCCTCCGGCCGTTCCAACTTTCAAATCATGGGACTTTCGGCGGATGATTTCCCAACTACCAATGAACCAAGTCCGTTAAATAAAGCACAATTGCAGCAGGCGGAGATGGCAAAAATGTTAAGAAATGTTTCCTTTGCCCAGTCCAACGATGACAGCCGGTTTATTTTAAACAGTGTATATTTTTGTTTCGACCAGAACAAACTAACATTTGCTGCAACGGATGGCCGCCGTTTGAGTCTGGTATCTAGAGAAATAGCTGAAAACATAGAAGATATAAAGGGAGTAATAATTCCCAGCAAAACAATTCGAGAAATTGAAAGACTACTTGGCCAGGGAGAAGATGTGGCCTTCCTGTTCGATAATCGCCAAATTGTGTTCCTAATTGCCGTAGATAAAGAAAATCAGGATGGTTTAATAGGTGACATCAAGGTGGTTTCTAAAATCGTCGAAGGCAACTATCCAAATTTTCGTCAGATCATCCCCCAAGGGGCAGAAAATCGTGTAAAACTCGATCGCCAGCTTACCCTTGAATGTATTCAAAGGGTAGCAATTGTTGCCAATGATCAGAAAAACCTTGTTAAGCTACGTTTTGAAAATAATGCCCTGGAGATATCTGCTGAAAGTCAAGAATATGGGAATGCCCATGAAAAGATTGCCATTGTCTATGAAGGGAAGCCGATCGAAATCGCATTTAACCATGTGTTTATTTGCGATCCATTGAAGGTTCTGACACAGGATGAAGTGTTTTTTGAATTTAAGGACGAGTTAAGCGCTGGAGTTTTTAAGACCCTGGAAGATTTCCTATATGTTGTTATGCCATTGCGAATGGGATAAGTTCAAAAAATTAAAATGGGATTTAAACATGTGGACGATTTTACTATATAGAATTTTGTTTATTCCATGCTTCCTTTTGGTCATGCCATACTATGCCTATCGCATGATAAAAAGAGGTGGCTACAAAAAGGATTTCAAGTATCGTTTTGGATTGTTTAAAAAACTTCCGAAAAGAAAATTTGGCAAAAAGCGATTATGGATACAAGCTGTAAGTGTCGGAGAAGTCAAAGCACTTGAAAAACTAATAAATTTGTTCATTGGATCGGATTTATACGAAATCGTTCTAACGACAACGACCAGTACAGGATATGAGCTAGCTCGTCGGATGTATGGGAACAAAATACTATTTGTGGGATTGTTTCCCTTTGATTTTTGGTTGTTTAGCTGGCTGGCATGGAAAAGAATTTTTCCTCACCTGGCAATTCTCATGGAAAGTGAAATTTGGCCGGAACATATTTGGCAGGCATATTTGCGTAATGTTCCAGTCATCCTAATAAATGCACGTATTTCAGACAAAACATTTGCCCGCTACAAAGCTTTCCCAAATTCGGCAAAATCAATTTTGGACAATATTTCATACGTATTGGCATCGGACCAGCTAATGGCGGATCGTTGCCATGAAATAGGGATTGCTTCGGATCGTGTAAAAATTGCAGGGAATATGAAGTTTGACAACAGAATCCCCAGATTGGATCCGACGGAAGCATCTGACCTCCGGCATACCCTTGGTTTTACGAAAAATGACCTAATTTTGCTGGGATCGTCCACCTGGCCCCATGAAGAAGCAATGCTTATTAGAGCACTCAAGAAGTGCCGAAACTGCGACAACCGGTGGAAATTATTGATTGTCCCTCGCCATGTGGAAAGGCGCAATCGGATCATCGACCTATTAAAAGCATCCGATTTCAAATGGCATCAACGGTCGAATGGCAAGGCAAAGACGGAGGTTGACATTTGTTTGGCCGATACTACGGGAGAGCTGCAAATGTTAACATCGATTGCCGACTTAGCATTCATCGGGAAAAGTCTAGCTCCGAACTCCGGTGGTCAATCTCCCGTGGATGCTGCGTGCTATGGTGTTCCCATTGTCTATGGCGATAGAATGACCAATTTTAAAGGTATTTGTCTATCCCTGGAACACTCCAAGTGTGTTATCAAAGTTAAAGATTCAGCCCGGGCAATCATGGCCATAACCATGTTTGCAAGAGACGAAAACAAGAGGCAAAGCTTTGCTAAAAAATTGCAAGAATGGCATAAAAACAACTGCGGAGCATCTGAATTTATCGCTAAAAAAATTCAAGATATTGCATTTGCTAATAGGTAGTATGCACGTGGAAATCATTACGAGCAGACAAAATGATCGAATAAAATTTTTATGCAAACTGCGGGACCGTGTAAAACGAGACCGCCATGGAATGTTCATTGTGGAAGGCTACCGCGAGCTATCACGTGCCATGGATAACGATATTCCAGTGGATGTGATTTTTTTCTGTGAAAAGTTTTTTAAAGATCTTGCTTCGTGGGATTTAATCCAACGGGCCGGGAGCAAAAATATTCAAATTTGCCAACTAGGTGCCGAAGTTTTCGAAAAAATTAGTTGCCGGGAAAATTGCGATGGTATCCTCGGGCTGGCCAAATTCTGGCACCTGGATTTTCCCCAGGTCAAGCTATCAAACAACGCCCTTATTTTGGTTGCAGAAAGCATTGAAAAAGCTGGTAATCTTGGTGCTCTAATGCGTTCGGCGGAATCTGCCGGTGCCGACATGTTAATTTTGTGCAATCCCGTAACTGACATTTTCAATCCCAATGTTATTCGGGCATCCCAGGGGGCAGTTTTCAGTTTACCAACGGTTGTCACAGACAATGAAAAAACATTGAAATTTTTAGAGACAAACGCCGTCCAAATTTTCACCACGACACCATCCGCAAAAAATATTTATTTCCATGAGAATTTTACGTCTCCCACGGCAATCATCGTTGGATCCGAGCACGATGGACTGTCAGACTTCTGGCTAAAAAATGATGGTGCAACACCCATTGCCCTCCCGCAAAAAGGGATGAGCGATTCCCTCAATGTTAACGATGCGGCTGTGATTGTTCTATACGAAGTTGTGAGACAAAGGATGCAAAAAGAATCCAACCGGATGTGATTTTTTGTTGTCAATGCTAACAATTTATCAATTTTCAGAGAAACCGAATGGCATTTACCCGTAAAAATTTACCAAAGGGCGAACCCATTGCCCTCATCGCAGGACGCGGAGACTACCCGATCCTATGTGCTAAAAATATCGTGGCTTCTGGGCATGATATCGTAGTTATTGCTGTGGACGATGATGTGAATATTGGGTGGCTTAACGGCTTTCCCGCCCAAAATGTCATAAAAATTTCCGTTGGCCAAATGTCAAAATTGCTGAAAGCATTGGGACGTTTTGGTGTAAAATTTGCCATCATGGCTGGCCAGGTAAAACCCAAAAAACTTTTCCAGGGGATGTTGCCGGACCTCAAAACACTTAAGATGCTAATGACACTAAAGGAACATAACGCCGAATCCATTTTCGGAGCTATCGCCAAAGAAATTGCAGACATCGGCGTGGAATTATTGGATGCTCGTTCATTCATGGAAGAGTACCTTGCCACCAAGGGCCCCATGACATCTTGGAAATTAGAAATCAATGGAAAAACCCTCCAACTGGGAATTAATACCGCCCGTGAAATTGCCCGCCTAAATATTGGGCAAAGTGTCATCGTACATCGAGGAACCATCGTGGCAGTTGAAGATTTTGCAGGGACCGATGACCTCATCAATCGGGTAGGAAAATTTAATTTGAAAGATACCATCTTTGTAAAAACAGCCAAATATCAGCAGGACTTTCGTTTTGACGTACCCATTTTTGGTATGCAAACTTTGAAGAATCTAGCTAATGCCAAGGTAAAGTATGTCGCCTTGGAAGCACAAAATGTTATAATCCTGGACAAAAACAGTGTGTTAGATTGTGCCGTTAAATCCGGAATCGACATCATTGGCTTCGAGTAAATCCCAGGGCCATATAAAGAAACAGCGTGGAATGGCAGCAACGAACAAATAATATTCACCCTCTATGCAAAGGAGGGATTTTGGAAATGCTTCTGGAAACCCAGATTAAATCATCTATGCTCTCTGATTCTGTGCAATCTGAGATGGTACCATCGTCGAAAATGCTGTTTTCAATGCCGACTGCATGTGAGGATTGCCTTGCCCATTATATGGGAAAACTACTTTATTCCCGAATAATTGTATACACCTGCTTTGGTTGCTACCAGTAAATATTCTATCGCTTACAATATCCCCTTGCACTGATATTTGTAGTCCGTTATTTTTAGCATAAGTCAATCGGTCAGTTGGCAATCCTAGTAGCAAATTTTCATTAATGGCAGCCGGATTAAGCGAAATGCCTGGTATCATTAGCGATGCTGAGGCAAATTGACACAGGCTACCTCCGAGCGAATGTCCGGTTAGCAGAGTTTTGTCTGATCCAAACTCACTGGCTGCACAGTTTGCTAAAATAACAGCTTCACAGAACATTTTATGGACACCTCCGGTCGCTATTTGTAGGTCTGCAAGCATTGTTTGCTTACCTCTCCCCCGGAGAGAAAACTTTGTTCCATAGTAGTAGATGCATATTTTGTGTGTTTCAGTGTTGTAGGTTACTGCCGCCTGTAATCCAGACTTCGTTTTTATCACTCCATCTTCAAAAGAAAACATACCGCTTGCCTTAAGTTTACCAATAAAGTTTCTTACCTTAGTTTGGTCTTCAACTGGAATTCTGTCAGGAATAGACTGCCCTTCTATTAATACATGGCGAGGAGCTTCCGTAGGGACAGGAGGTTTAGATTTAATGGCGGCGATAGTTATCGCATCTCGAACATCATCTGTATTAAATGGCATATTTCCAATGATATTCGAAAGGTTTATGCTTTCAACTTGAGGTGACCTTATTACTTGTTTGTTATCTGCTATTTGACGTACTTGGTCTTGATTAATGTTTGTTTTTCCATAAATTAGATTGCAGACCCATAGTATAATGGTTTTCCACAGGTCAGACGAGGAAGGACTAATTCTTTTAAGCACGCGAATTGGGGCATTTTGACAGCCTTTGATATATTTTTGACATGTTGTGGGATAATTGCTATTCTCATTGGTTCCCGGGGATAACGCATGTGTCCCCTCTGATCTTTGCCCAAGAGGAAGAATCGGTACTGTTCCCGTCAATGCTGTCAAATTTATGTCACCCATCCTTGCCTATGAATTTTAGAAATTACGCCTCTTGTATTTGAAAAAATGTATTTCGAATTCCCGTAAATTTATTTGTAAATTTCGTCAGCCACTCAATTAAATCTTCCGTAGATTGGAGTTTGTTGAGGGCTACATTCTCAAACACAGTTAGTTGCAGTGTGTCAGGCTCAAATCCGATACTTGCCCCGTTTGTCTGCACGAAATACATATTCATGGCCAAGGCTTTTGCTAACTTTTCAATTGCATCATGTTCTTCTCCAAAATCAATTGGACAAAGCAATGAGCTAACAAATATCTTTGGATCTGAGGAAAATATACCGTCACTTAAAATTTCAAATTGAAACATGTCATTTTCGGCCTGAAAACGATAAACATTAAATACGTTGTCAAATAAGAACATATTATTAAATTTATCTGTCAATTCTTTGCGTAGAGATAGCTCTTCCATTCTTGGGAATGGAAAAAAATGATTTTGGCTAAAATGTCAAGAACATTGATGCCGGTACAGGATCATCAGATTTTGCAAAACTGGACAGGGAGAACATAAGGTTTTGATAATGGACACAGCTCTCTTTAGGTTTAAATCAATACGTAAAGGCAGTTGCCATGTATGGAGCTTATACGGCGATATCACTGAAAAAAACGTAAATTGAAGGATTTTTTACTGCAAGATATTGCAAAAAATATGCGTTCGTTCAGTCATCTTCCCCAAGATTTTTCATTTTTCCCCTTTATTTTGAGATTCGCGTATGAAATAAATTTTTATGTAAATAACTTGACATTTATAACAAAAAAAGTATAGTTGATTCAACTTTTAACAATAGGAGGAAACATATGGAAAGAAAAGTTTATGGCGTAAATGGAACCCGTGGTTCGTACACTGAATCGTTGGACGACTCTTCTGTGAGGGATTCACCTTCTACGGATGGACCACCCATTGCAGGGTTTGGCCCTACAAGGCAACTGCCTCGTCCCAATACACATCAGATGAAGCGGAGATATTCTGTGCAAATACCAAATCTTGCAGATGTAGATGTAAGTAGGGATGCAATACAACAACTGAAAGGATTATACGATACTGCCAACAGAAATGCCATACAGGGAGTACCTTTGGACCAAAGGGATGTTTCCATTGTCGCCCGAGGATACATAGGCCCAGACAACCGCCTAATGATTGATGGTTTCAACGCACACAGACATTTAACTGGTACTCAAACGACCGTTGTGCAGGGATCTAGATGGGGAAGCGGTCTTTTAAGCCTTGTGGGAGCAGTAGTAGGAGGCGTACTGTATACTCAAAATAGTACTGCAGGTGCCTATGGTGCTTGGGCCGCTTCACTGATTGCACTTTGGCCTATCATAGAAACTCAAATAATAAATAGATTCTGCAAGGCACCTGATTTTATTCTAAGGGAACAGGAACTTGATCCAGCCCTAGCAGGACAATATCCGGTATAAACTGTTTTCTTGGAAGTGCGAGGGTGCAAAAATTCTCAATGGGAATATGGATATTGGAAAATATTTTCAGTATTCATATTTGTTTTTCAGGGTTCCCTATTCAATTTACAATGACAAAAGCAAGATGCCATTGATGCATGGTCCCAATAAATCATCGCCTGATGATCTATTGGGACATTCGTTCGGAAAATCTTACAATTTTGGTGGCTAAACCAGAATGGCTGTCGATGTCCAATATGGCACCATTTAGGCGGACATCACCTGAAGCCACTTCGAATTTTTGCGGCATGCCTAATTTCATGCTATGAAGAACGGGCAAAATTTCACGTCCAATGACTGATTCATGGGGTCCACACATGCCGAGATCCGTGATATATGCGGTTCCGTTCGGTAAGATACGTTCGTCGGATGTCTGAACGTGCGTATGTGTCCCCACGATGCCGGCTACTTTGCCATCAAAATTCCATCCAAATGCAATTTTCTCCGACGTTGCTTCGGCATGAACTTCAGCAAGCAAAATATCCACGTCCCCACCGTTGTCCTGCAAAATTCTTTCCATGGCTTCGAAGGGACATGAAGCATGGATTTTCATGAATTGGCGTCCCAAAACCACGCAAATTCCGATTTTTGTGCCATTTTTTATGAAGGTAATAAAATTTCTTCCAGGACATTCTTTGGGTAAATTAGCAGGCCGGCAAACGTACTCCAAGTCATCGATATCCCGTTCAAAGCCATGGCGATCCCAGACATGATCGCCGAGGGTAATCAAATCTATGCCAATGGAATGTAGCAATTCGGCATGTTCACGGGTAAGACCGGCACCCGAAGTGGCATTTTCAGCATTTGCAATGACCACGTCAATGCCATGTACTTTTTTTATCCCATGTAAATTTTTTACCATACATTCCCGGGCAGGCCGACCAACCAAATCTCCCAAATACAGAATTTTTAACAAACGTGTCATGTGTGGAACACGTAAAAAGGCCTATTCCCAAGGATTGTCAAGAGTGCGAAAAAAAGAATGGAAAAATTTTTGCCCATTTTCATAGTCGAATCATGTCTTTTATAAAAGCTCTTTCAAGGAAAAGGATTGTTTCTTTTTTGATAGTTTTACTGGGAATGTTTTCCCTTGAAGCGGCCGAAGTTTTGGCCGAAAATCCCAGCCACGAGACATTGGAACAATCGACGGAAGAGTTTCAAGTGCCTGTGTATGCCAATGATATCGCAGCAATTGTTAATAATGAAATAGTTACGATGACAAGGTTAATGCGGGAGGTGGCATACTTTATACCTGAAATTCAAAAAATATCCAAGTCCCAGACAGATTTTCAAAAAAAAATCCGGGAATATCAGGAATTCGTCCTGAACGCATATATCGAAAGAATCCTCATCGTTGGAGATTTTAAATCCAAGGGCGGACAAATATCGGATCACTATGAAAACAAGGAATACGAGGCGTACATACATGATAGATTTAACGATGATAGGACGGCATTTGCACAATATTTAAGGGCAAACGGGCAGTCCGTTAGGGAGTTCAAAAAAGATATCAGGGAGAGTGCGATAGTTGGCTATGTACTGGCAGAAGTACAAAAGTCAAAGTCTGAAGTAAGTCCAACGAAAATAAAGGAGTATTACAATGAACACATTCAAAATTTCATAGTGGATAGGCAAATTTTCGTCAAAAAGATTTCTTTTTCGAGGAAAAATTATACGGATGAGCAATTACAAGCGAAATTATCCAACCTGAAATATGCCATTGAATCCGGCGATAAAGTACATACTATCATAAAAACTTTTAGTGATAGTCCAAAATCGTGCGATATTGGATGGGTTTGTGTAGACGATATGATCCCAGAATTTGCAGATGCTCTGAGGAGACTTGGCATAGGGGAATACACGGTTCCTATATTTTTAGATAATATGGTTTACGTATTGTTCGTAGCCGATGAAAAACCTGCCAAAAAGTTTACGTTAGATGAAGAGAGTAGTGACATTGAAAATATTCTAGGTGCAAAATATCAAAAGGAGGCGAAGGAACATTACATAAAAAAACTCAAAGAAAAGGCTTATATAAAAATTTTCCTATGAGATTGCCTCTGATGGTAAATTTTTTAAATTTATTTTCTTGATTAAGGAATTTCGAGATCTAGCCTTCAGGAAAAAGGATAAAGAATGGATCATTTGCATTTCATGGCACAGGCCCAAAGTACAGCTTCCGGTTGGCAGGTGCTAATCATGTATGTACTGCTAATAGCAGGCATGTGTTTTTTGTTGGTGGTCCCCCAGAGAAAACGTCAAAAGGAACAGCAAAAGATGTTGGATGGACTAAAATCAGGGGATAAGGTAGTAACTACATCGGGGATTATTGGGACAATCGTCAACCTTAAGGGCTCAAAGTTTGTTTTGAAAATTGCAGATGATACGAAGATTGAAATTTTTAGGTCATACATACAGGCTAAGCTAGATAAATCAGAAAAAGCAGAATAGGTCCTATGCGTAACAGGAAGTCGTTTTATGGAATTTTGCTGTCGTTTGGAATTATTCTTCTTGCCATTCAGAGTATATTGCCTCTCCACGATAGAGTACCGGAACAATATCTTGCGAGCTGCGTAACCCATGACAAGGCAGCATTTGAAGAACTTATGCGGCGAGCACAGCAAAGGTTGGAAGTTGGGCAGTCCAAAAGTTTATTCCTAGCCATTCGCGATATTGCAAATGCTGAAAAAATAGATTTGTCACGATTTTTCAAAAATAGAAATGTTGATGACATCAAGAACCTCTCCGAAAAAAATAAAATTTTATTAAATGCCCTGCTAGCAGACTCGAAGGGAAAAATTAAACAGGGCCTCGATCTGAAAGGTGGTGTTTCCTGCGTATTGAAAATTGATGATTCAAAGTTTGAAAACTTAGGAATCTCCGAAAAAACAGAACAGCTGAACAAAGCAATCGATATTATTCGGCAGCGCATCGACGGATTGGGAGTCTCGGAACCGTTGTTAAGGGTATTTGGCAAAAACTGCATAGAGGTTCAATTGCCGGGTATTTCAACGAAGGATAATCCGGAAATTGTCGATACAATTAAAAAGCCAGCCAAGCTTGAATTCAAATTGTTGCACCCCTCCCTCATACCAAAATCAAAATCTGAACGTGCTCCAATTGGCTATGAGGTTTTAGAGTTCGAAGGCGACCATGGAGATAATGGAGAAGAAATGTACGCATTTGTCAAAAAAATTCCAGACATGACTGGTAGCATGGTAAAACATGCCAATGTGGTTGTCGGTCCATATGGCGAATATGAAATTTCCCTGACGATGACGGAGGAGGGAACCAGATGCTTTGAAAAAGTCACAGCTGCTAACATAAACCGCCAACTTGGCATCGTGCTGGACGGAAAATTATATTCGGCCCCAGCCATTCGTTCTGCGATTACGAATGGGCGTGCGAATATTAGTGGAAAATTTTCCCAGCGGGATGCTTTTGAATTATCAAATATTCTCAATAATCCATTGGAATTTGAATTAAAATTTGTTGAACTAAGCGAAATTGGACCATCTCTAGCGGAAGATGCTAGGATAAGTTCCCTGCGTGCAATGCTAATAGGGACTGCCGTTGTAGCCGCTTTTATGCTGATATTTTATCACGCTGCCGGCAGCGTATCTTTGATCGCGGTCATGGCAAATATCGTAATTGTATTGGGTGTGATGGCAACCATTGGAGGGACGCTTACATTGCCTGGTATCGCAGCGTTGGTCCTAACGGTTGGGATGGCAGTTGATGCCAACATTCTAATATTCGAGAGGATGCGGGAAGAACTTCTCAGCGGCAAGCCTCTGAAAGCTGCTCTAGCCGTAGGGCATGAAAAAGCATTTTCTACTATCCTCGATGCAAACCTGACAACACTGTTAACAGCAGTAATCCTCATATATTTTGGGGTTGGGCCGGTGAAAGGATTTGGAGTAATTTTATCCATTGGAATTTTTGCGACGATGTTTTGTGCCTTGGTGCTGAGTAAAGGACTGCTAGAGTTTTTAGTGGAAAAAGACCTTGTCAAAAAGCTTATCCCTGATTTTAGGATAAAACCGACCTCCTTCGATTTTTTAAAACACATAAAATTTATTGCCGGAATATACACAATCGCAGCTTTTGCCTGTATCGTCATTATGGCGTTCCGAGGTACCAAGATTTATAGCATTGATTTTACGGGAGGAGACGAAATTACCGTGGCATTTGAGAAAAAAATTCCCATAAATGAAATCAACAAATTGGCATTGGAGCATGGTATAGGGGAAATCACTTCTGTCTATCAAAAGTCCATGGCTGACAATTCGGAAATCCTACGCGTACAAACTCCCGAAGGACAGGGGACAAAGTTTTTTGACCACCTGAGCAATCATTTTCAGGATTCCAAGCCGTTTTTAGTCAGAAAGACCGAAATAGGAGCTTCTGTCGGCCAAGGGACAAAATTGAACGCCCTCATATCCGTAATATTATCAATGGTCGGCGTCATGATCTATGTCGCTTTTCGGTTTGAAACAGGATATGGAATCGGAGCGGTGATTTCTACAATTATAGATGTCGTCATGACAATATTAATTTATTTAGCATTGGGGCATCAGATTTCTGCTCCGATGATTGCGTCCATTCTTATGGTTGTTGGATATGCAATAAACGATACCATTATTGTCTTCGATCGAATCCGTGAAGAATTGAAAACAAACAAGACTAAAGCTTTAAAAGATGTCATAAGCCTATCGATTAATAGGACGCTTTCCCGTACCATACTTACGAGTACATCAACATTCCTAGCTGCGTTGGCCCTATATGTGTTTGGATCGGGTGTAGTCGTCGATTTTGCATTGGTTTTTGCAATAGGCGTCATCATCGGAACATTTTCTTCCATTTTCATTGCTAGTCCAGTGTTTTATGCCTGGCATAGGGGTAATAGGACAACCATCATTGGGAGTAATGCGACATAAATTCGACATATTGGAAATAGGCAATGGCAGAAAAATTTTGGACACAGACCCCCTATGATAAACCCACGGCGGAAGAATTGTATAAGTCATTAAATATTAGCTTTCTATTGTGTGTAATATTGGCCCAACGGGGCATTACTTCAAAGGTGGAAGCTGAAAAATTCCTCTGGCCAAAATTGACATATTTGGATAACCCATTTAAAGTTAAAAATATCGATGGGGCTATAAATATACTACGCAAGGTAATCGACAATAGGCTACGTGTTGCAATTATAGGAGACTATGACGTCGACGGCATTACCAGCATAACACTCCTAACCAACGTGCTGAAAAATTTTGGCATAGTTCCTGATTTTTTCGTACCTAACCGTGCCTATGAAGGGTATGGCCT
>JAITET010000023.1 GCA_031281895.1 Puniceicoccales bacterium
TTGAAACAAGCGTGTAAAAATAACATTGCCATTGGACGCCTCCGGAAAGATACATTTTTGAAAAATGCAGCCACGATGTGGGTAGTGGGGGATCAAATTCGTAAGGGAGCCGCCCTAAACGCGATACAAATCATGGAATACCTTGAACACATCAAACATTAAGACTATAGTCATCTTCGTTGAAAATGGCACCTTTGCTTGCAACTCTCTATCCGTAATTTCCAGCTTTTGTCTGCACAATTTGGTACAAAAATTGCTACAAAACACCTTGGAATAACCGTACAAAGACATGATGCTCCGACAGAAGCTTCTCATCTTTTAAGCATATTTTAAAAGTATCCTATTTGCTGGACAGGTTGATTATTTCTGTGATTTTCAATGCCAATTCCAGAGTTTTTTTGCCAAAATGAATGTCTATTTTGGGTTCCGTATGGTTTCGTACACACTGTATAAACGATGAAATCTCTGTCCTTAGGGGTTCCTCTTTTTCCACAGGGATTTCATCCTTGACCAGACCTTCCGGTAAAACCTTCATTAGATGGCCGCTCTGGGATGTAAAATCCATCGATAAATATGTTTGCGGTTGAAAAATCCGTATTTCACGTAATTTTTTTTCACTTACCCTGCTGACGTTTAAATCTGCCACACACCCATTGGCAAAATGCAATCGGGCATTGGCAATATCTTCTGTCTTTGACAAAACTCGGATTCCTATGGCATCGATGAATATAATTTCCGATTTTATCAACTGCAAAATTATACCGATGTCGTGTATCATTAGGTCGAGAACAACACCTACTTCCGTACCCCTCCTGTTAAACGGTGCCAACCTTTGGGATGTTACGAATCGTGGGGTCGTAACCGATGCTTCCAGGAATTTCATCACGGGGTTATAGTGTTCGATCAGTCCAGTTTGTAAAAT
The DNA here is from genome assembly GCA_031281895.1 of Puniceicoccales bacterium. Classification (GTDB taxonomy): domain Bacteria; phylum Verrucomicrobiota; class Verrucomicrobiia; order Opitutales; family JAIRKQ01; genus JAIRKQ01. Next base: position 923 of record JAITET010000023.1, read on the forward strand.
TCTGTCACGGCCATTCGCAGCTTTTAAAATCCGTTCCACATCTTCCGTTGAAGATGCTAGTGGTTTTTCAATGAGGAGATGGCAATTTTTTTCAATTAGCGGAATCGCCGTTTCAGCATGTTTATCCGTTGGAGTTACGATACTTACACAGTTACATTCGTTACCAAGCTCTTCAAGAGAATTAAAAACCTTACAGTGATATTTCGATGCTATTTCCTGGGCTCGCTCTGGGTTAATGTCATATACACCAACCAGTGAACATTCTTCCAATGAAGAATATACCCTTGCGTGATGTTGTCCAAGGTATCCTACCCCAACCACACCACATTTGAGCCTGCTTTTCATGAAAAGGGTTTACTTTTTCAGCAAAATTGTTCAATAAAAAACATGGTCAAAATTTCCCCGTTTTAAATAAACTGCACATTTTAACCACTGAGATCTAAGGCCAAAATATTATGTGTGGATAGCCCAATAGAGTCCACTTCAATTCGCATTGGATCGATTTTTTAGATTCTGTCTTACAAATATTGACTTATCTATTTTTTCAAAAAATTTCGCATAAAACGTACCATCCTGTATGGCCTTACATGATTCATTCGATGCTCCATACTCGAACATGACTTTGGTATTTGTAACAAAGCTTATCCGTATGGATACTTTTTCGTCACCAAGTTCTTCCAAATGAGCTGTACCAACATCCCATACGGCTTTACTGCAAGCTCCACCCACAGCCGCCAATACCCCAGGATTCTTGTTGATTACATTTCCTTTCGCTATGATCAATCCAGTCGTAAAGTCCGACGATTGTATAACAAAACCCAAATCTTGAAAAACATCGACGACAGAAGCGAAGGCAATTTTATATGAAATATCAAATTCCCTTGTCTGCATGGATTGTATTTCTACGCTCGTCGGAACACGTGTTTCATTAACCAAAACACACCCCGGCATAAGGCATAGGACCAACAAAAATAATGTCGCGAGGCATTTTTTCAACATATGCACCATTAAAACGACGTTGTTCTATAGGAAAAATCTATGACCCTACTATTTTCATCAAAATGCACCACTATGGTCAAAGTGCGCTCACTGGAGCTTCCGGAAGCTTTTGAACTAGAACCTCCGAACAATATTAAGCAAATACCTGACTCAGACCTCGTTGCCTCGTATTCCGAATGAATTTTGTCATAAACCCATGTTTCATTACCCTCAGCATTTTTTGTCACCATATTGGGAGATCCAAGAACCTCGACAACCTCCGCAGAAGTCATCCCATTTCTAATGAAGCGTTGCACAGTTCCCGCGGTAACGTGTCCAACGGAAGAACTCTTCGCAGAGTTACTTGCTGTTTGGCATGCCGTAGCAAACAACGTTATAATTGACAAAAATAAAAGCCTTGAAAAACTTCCCATGGTGAAACTTTTTTTTGTTTCCCTTATGCTTGTCAATCCAATTTTTTCTGCAAAAATAATATTTTTTTTGCAAAAAACGTTAATTGCGCGTTAAATATTACCACAGTGATGCTCCATGGATATTATTAATAACGCGAATCTCAAAATAAAACCAGGGAATTTACACGACGTTTCCTATGCCGAAAAGATATTCGCTGGCTGTACAAGGACAGTGGTTGGCGATGGCGGATACGTTTCCACCACCCTCAGAGATTCTTTGGCCAAAAAGGGTATAGGGTCCGTTGCCAAACATCGCCAAAACATGGTCTCAAATTCCCGGGAAGAAAAAAAATTCCTAAAAAAACGGTCGATCGTGGAAACTATGATCGGAAAATTTAAAAATTTCTTCGGCGAAACACTTTCCCGTTTCCTCTCCCCACAATCCGCTTATTCTGCCATTTATACGGCCATTATTCCCTCCAATTTGGATCCTTTTTTTGAGATTCGTGTTATAAGCGATTCTCATATCAAGGACTCGGTTGAATAAAATAAGTGTGCACAACGACCCTAGGGTCAGGACTCATAAGCTCAAATAAAAAAGGAAAGTACAGGCGATGCAAATGGTAGAAAAGAAGGTGTGAGCACAGCGGTCATAGCGGGAGGAGACACGGCGCCAGTCCTTTA
>JAITET010000033.1 GCA_031281895.1 Puniceicoccales bacterium
CAAAACATGAATCTTAAAAGGTCTGCCGGCAGCATGCTCTTCTTCTGCTTTCCTAGCAATGGCGGGAGCACTAACCTTGGGAACACCAGCAGGCGTAAATCCTCCAAATGCAACACAATTCCCATTTTTTACAAAATTCGCCACATCATTTGCTGTTATCTCTTTCATGGCAATGGGTATATATTGAAGTTTTACTTTTGTCACACTTTTTTGTGAAAATTTTTCGTAAAAATTTCAAAGGTGAAACTCATTTTTAACTTTTTTCCCAATTATCTGTTGAATCGAAAAACGGTGATATCTCCATCTTTGAATAGGTATTCCTTACCTTCCAGGCGAATTTTTCCAGCATCCCGTGCACCTGCCCATCCGAGATGGGAAACAAATTCGTCATAGTCAATTACTTCGGCTTTTATGAACCCGGCTTCGAAGTCGCCGTGTATGATTCCAGCACACTGGGGAGCTTTCAACCCTTTTCGAAATGTCCATGCCCGGGTTTCATCTATTCCGGTTGTAAAAAAAGAAGCGAGATCCAATAGGGAATACACATTGCGTATTAGCTGGGAGACTCCGCTGTGTTCAATGCCGTATTCCCCTAAAAACTTTTCCGCTTCTTCGGAAGAAAAATCGCACATGTCCGATTCCATCTGAGCGCATATTACACAGCTTGACGCATTACCATATCGCTTGGCATAGGAGCTTGCCGCCTTGACAAATTTATTATTCTCCATGCCCACAAGTAGGTCATTTTCATTAACATTGTACACAAAAAGTACCGATTTAGATGTTAGCAAATTGAACATTTTCATGCGCAATGCCATATCACTGTCGACCGCAAGGGATATGGCAGGGTTACCCCCGTTGAGATGTTCCAACAAAAGACGTAGCAATTCAACATTCTCCTTAGCTTCTCTGTCGTTGCCTTTTGCTTTTTTCAAGTTTTTTTCAAGCTGATTCTCGATGGACTGCAAATCTGCCAATAAAAGTTCCGTATTGATAATATCCATGTCCCTTACGGGATCGACATTCCCTGTGCTATGGGAGATATTCGAGTCCTCAAAACAACGAACCACATGAACTATGGCGTCAACTTCACGGATATTGGCCAAAAATTTATTTCCGAGCCCCTCTCCCTTGCTTGCTCCTGCGACCAGGCCTGCTATATCAACAATTTCAATGGCTGCCGGAATGATTTTTTTACTTTTTGATAATTCTGCCAATCGTTGCAACCGTGCGTCGGGGACTTCTATTATTCCCACATTTGGATCGATGGTGCAGAATGGATAGTTTTGTGCCTCCGCTTTCCTTGACCGTGTCAAAGCATTGAATAGCGTACTTTTCCCTACATTTGGAAGACCAACTATACCAGCTTGTAACATGTCAACTGCAACGTCTCTTTGTTATTGGAATCAACTAAGATTAAGAGCCCTCGTTGCAACGTTTTTCTGCAACATTACATAGGGAAATACTCTGCCATGCGAGCTCACGTATGTCAAACAATGAAACGGTAAAGTCGTAGATAAAGCCCTTCACCTTACCTTCAAAGAGTGGCAGTTTTTTTAGGGAAAACATGGCATCATTTACCGCTGCCATGACGTTTTTAAAATGGCAGACAGCCAACACATATTCACAGGAATCAATGCTAGCAATCCCCCCGAACATTTCTTTTTGCATAGTATTCATCAGTTTTGCAAAATGCCAACAGATGGTAACTTCTAGAGGTTTCCATTCGGCAACGAGGATGTCCCAGATTTTTTCCATAAAGAAAAATATGGCTTTTGATGCGATATAGACTGGATTTCTGTGAAAAGTCACAATTTCAATGCTATTATCGTCGTCCAGCCTATTACTTGAAAAAATGATTTTTTTCCACTGCATAGCAGCGAAAATCATATCAAGGTGATTGGAAATATGCCTAGATTCAACGAAAAGCTCGAAAAGTTTGCCAGTTTCTATGTCTATTGCGGCGAGATAGGAATGCCAATCCTTCTCATTTAACGAAAAGGAATAACCTTCATTATTCTCATCCGATGGAAAATATTTCTCAAGATTCATCCGACAACCTGACTATTCATAATGAGAACTTTCATGTCTTTGGCAATAAAATTAAATGCGAATATCTTTTTATATCCATTGAAATTATAAAAAAGTCGCTGACCAGGGCCTATGAATCATTATTCAGCGGAATTTTGGCAGGGTTAAAAAATTATTTTTAAATTTTATGACATATTTTTGCCATACATTTACGAATATTCAAATCTTGCCGGGTTTGGGAAACTTTCTACCATGGGGTCCATGGAAATACCCCTATGTCTCAACGTCGGTGAACTTATTAGTCGCCCCAATCGATTTATTTTTGAAGGAATAGTTGATGGGCAGTTGCAACGATGGCATTGCCCAGTGACAGGCAAGATCGGGAAGGTGGATAATTTCCATGGAATGCCATGTCTATTTACGCCGGCAGCCGATACGGGAAGGCGGAAAACACAAGGAACCGTTGAAGCTATTTCGCTGAATTGTGGAAAAGATTGGATCGGTATTAATCAGAATCGTATCAATGGATGGATTGAATCTCTGCTGCGCCAAAATGCTCTATCCGCCATGATCAACACGGAAGGATGTTCCATATGCCACGAAGTTAGGGTTGGTGACTCACGCATTGACATTGCGGTGGATAATGGGGAAACGTATACTTTTTTAGAACTTAAAACTCCAATCCATGATTTGCTGCTATCTTACGGAGATACTTTCTCACGGCCATCATCGGAATCATATTTCGATCGAGGATTGCGGCATTTTAAAACGCTCGCCAATTTGGCCCAGGAAGGACATCGGGCCATTGTCGCCCTTTGTTTTATGTATAATGCCGTGCCATTTGATCCGCCAAAGCGAGATAAATGGAATGCAAAAATTGTTGATACCATTGGGGAGGCTACTGCTAATGGTGTGGAAACCTGGCAAATCAACCTTAAAATTTCTCAGCATTCCCTAGCAGTTAACCTATGCATGCAAACATTCCCAGTTCAAGGTGTATAGTCCCGTATGCAGAGACATAAAAGGAGGCTATGTGAAAGAAAGAAATGTACTACGGCAAAGAATTAAGGGAAAAAGTAGTGGAGCATAGCCAGAACCATAGGGCCAAAGAAACGACGGAAGTGTTCCATATAGCGATGCGAACAGTGTTTAGGAGGAAAAGGATGTTAAAGGAAAAAGGTAGTTTGGATAGAGAACCATTGAAGAGGAAATCGAGGAAGTTGGATGTGGAGAAGCTGGGAAAGTACGTAGAGGAACATCCGGATGCTTATCTAAAAGAACTGGCGAAGCCATTAGGCGTTAGCGTAAGGTGCATATTCAAGGCACTTAGAAAGATGAAAATCTCACTTTCTTCTCCATTACAATATGGGACTGCACACCTAAATGATGGTGAAACATGGGATATAAAAAATCAGACTATCGGCACAATCTATCTAATGCTTCGAGTGTTTCCCGGACATGTGGTGGGCATTCTTCTTCGGAAAGTAATCTTTGGGTGCATCTGCCAATTCCCTGGCGACTATCCTCATCCACTTTCCCGGATTTTATCGCCTCCATGAGATCACCGATGAGGATGTTCCAATGAGCCATTAGTGCTTCCGAATTATGGGTACCCAAAACTGAACGTACAAGTAATTCACGGGCATACCTGACAATATTCATATCGCCGAATACTGGGCGATATTCTTCTCCAATGGCAGCAAAAGTGCTTAGAATTGCTTGTTTTACGGGATCGCTTTGTTGAGGAACTAGAATATTTTTCCTATAAAGATCCCGCAGTAGGTCTACGCGTCTAAGTGCCGGCATTTCGCAGTGTAGGACCGATTGTATCACTAATTCCCGTAAAACTCCGCGTAATTCAGGGGGGATTGATGGGTTATCCGCCTTACAACCGATAGTCATAAAAAAACCATCTCTCAAGTTCTGTGGGCATGGCAATGGCACTTGCCTCCCTATGTTCATGATAAAACGTCCCGCAATGTAGCATGCAAGGGCTTTTAACTCCAAGAGAGAAGGGTCTAAAATATAATTCAATGGTTTCTGAATCATTGTACTGAAAAAATCAAGATCAAAATAGGGCGAATCGCTGGAATAATTATCAATAACATATGCTATGTCTTTTATTAAACCTTTTACACCATAGGTTGGAATTTCTTCGAGAATAAAAATACCCGTTGTTCCTGAATTTCGCATGCCTTTTCCGCGAAAGATATCCAAACATTGCATGTAGGCTTTTTCGTTGAAGTCGGACACTTTGGATGCTTTTTCCGCAAAAGAACTTAGAATATCTTCCAACCTTTCCGCTGAATTGCGTTCAAATTGCAAACAACGGGCACTGCTCCCTGCAGTACCTCCTTCAACTCGAAAACTTCTTTCTCCTATATTACGTTCCGATTCCACTGCCGAATCATGTCCAAAGGGCAAATGGCTGGTGACACGAGGTTCTTCTTTTTGAGCACTTACTTCGCTGCTATCGAAAAAACCACCACTCACCTGACCGCTGTACCCATTTCCCTCACCTTTTTGAGATGGCTCTACTCCATACATACTTCCTCCTGGAAAATTTTTCAACTTAAATTAGAAAACAGTTTTTGTTAGGAATATCAACTCATTTATGCAGCAATATCAAACTTATTAACTTCACCCACCAATATATCCGCCAACATACTATTAATAACACAACTTCGGGTATGGTCAGAAGTATCTGTGGGGTTTTGCAAACAATATAAGTATGCCCCGAGTTCTGCATGTGAATCAAGCCTAACAACCTGATTTTCTTCTATTGCAAACAATGGGTACGTCGGTGTAGCAGCAGGATTACTAAAGTGGAGTGCTGCAGCAGCGGCATGCTGTATCGGTCGAAAAGTTTCATTAGCCTTCCACTCACTGCGATAGGTATCTATGTCGACTTCCTGCCCCCCCCACATACCCTACTAGTTCCGCATTAATAGCGTCAATCGTGCTGACATCACGCCTATCGGCAACCTCGCCTCCATGTGTACCAAGAAAAGTGTACCTGTTAGCACCAGGAAAGGGGTCATCTGCAAGCGCAGGATCAGGTAGAGGAGCTTGACCATGAGCAATTGTAAATACATCGTAGTCGGAAACGTAATAGCGCTCTGATTGGTAATGTTGTTTAATAGAACTATTTTGACTAGCAGAAGCATCTATCTTATATTTATCAGGCCCCAATACTAATGTTTTTTCGCAGCCGTTAAATGTAAATGTTAAATTTGCTAGTTCGGTAAAAGTCGCTTCATTCCATCCCCCACTTGGGGAGCTGGCAGAATCATCGTAACATTTCAGGTGGGCAGTGTCCCCCTCTTTTAAAGCGTTTTTGACTGCAGCTGTTATCTTCTCAGCAGGGGCATCAGCATCTTTCAATGCAATTTGGTAGCGATAGACTTTGCCACCGGCGGAAAAAGTACCCTGGTACACAAAATGGTCTTGTTCGTCTATACTAACCATCAGATGCATAGCTACACCTCCTGCTATTGTAGAATGCTTTACATCAGCCATAGCGTCATTACAAGCATCCGTATCAGAAATAAACTTGTATCTGGAAAATTTCGGATTGGTTGGCACTAAACCTTTCGTAAAACCGAAATAACTGCTTTTGGCATGGCAAGATATCGGTTTAGGGGCGTATCTACCAGGATTAGCCAAAACACCGCGATCTCCAAGTGAATCCGGGTTTACTTTGCACATAATCATGATTGATGATAAACTTGTTGCCTGTTTTTTACAAGCTTTGATAAAATTTCGATCTAAAGGAATGGGTTCTCCTTCAATTTGCAAAGGCTTCTCATCTGTTATTGGGCAAATATTCTCTTTTAGTAGCCTCTTATTTAAGGCTCTTGCCTTTGTAATAAATGCTTCGTTTTCTCTCAAATTGTCCCCAAATGTTTCCCTAACACCAACAGCTTTTTCAGTCTGATTGGATTCCGTGGTTTTACTCATTTCCTCACGAAATTTTGCATAAAATTCATCCTTTCCATTTGTTTCACTTCCGAACAAAGCTTCAAACATTTTGTCGGAAAATTCTCTTCCCACCGTAATACTTGCAGTAGTAAATTTTGCAGCTACTTTACTAAAAGTCTGAGCGATGCGCTCTTGCAAAGATACAGCTGGAAAGTCTTCTTTGGCGGGATTAAAGCTAATCTGGGCATAGCTATCTGTCTTGCGAGCTACTGCTTTTTTGTAAGCTTTGGCTATACCTTGGGCAACTTTTAGAAGTTCCGTTTCTCTTATCTCCATTGCTTTTCCCGAAGTATTAGGATATAAAAATTTTCCTCCAAAGCAAGAACAAAATACGCGAATCTCAAAATAAAACCAGGGAATTCATACGACGCTTCCTGCGAAGAAGAAGTGCTCGCCGGCTGCACAGAGATGTGATCGGCGATAGTGGATACGTTCCCACCACCCTCAGAGATTCTTTGTCAAGAAGGGATAATGGTCTGTTGCCAAACACCGCCAAACATGGTCCCAAACTCCCGGGAAGAAAAAAAGATTCCTAAAAAACGGTCGATGGTAGAAACTATGATCGAAAAATTTAAAAATTTCTTCGGCGAAACACTTTTCCGTTTTAACTCCACACAATTCGCTTATTTTGCATATTCATGCGGCTACTATTGCTTTCAATTTAGGTCTTCTTTTTTGAGATTCGCGTAAAAATTTAACATTTTTTACTTTTTTGCTTTACAAATGTGTGAATTTTACAATGATTACTCATTGTAAGCTCAGATGAGAACAATATTTGTTCGAGCTTATTTTTCCTTCATCTAATTATGTATGGTATTGTGCGATGCAGAAATGCATCGCACTCTTTATTTAAAGCTTTCCTGTCATGACTCTTGCCGTTTCATGGTGAAAAATGCTTGCATTAGTAGAGAACAGTCCTCTGCAAGGATTCCAGACCTGATCATTGGGCAATGGTTGAAAGTTTTTAAATCCTGCAATCGAAAACATCCACCGAGTAGACCCATTTTTCTGTCCGATGTTCCGAAAACAATAACCCCGACTCGACTCATAATCATTGCCCCGGAACACATAGGACAGGGCTCTTTGGTTACGTAAATTGCCACATCGTTTAATCGCCAATCACCGATGATCTTTGCAGCCTGCGTTATGACCTGCATTTCTGCATGGGCCGTTGGATCATTTAGGGTTATTACCGAATTATATGCGGAAGCAATAATTTCGTTGCCCAAGACAGCAATTGCTCCAACGGGAGTTTCGTCGTGCTTCCACGCCTCAATGGCCTGATTATATGCCATTGACATAAAATATGCATCGTCTCTATGCAAGAGCGATGGATACTTTTTGGAGAATGGACACTCGATCATCGTGCTCAACCTTTAATTGTTAACATATCAAAGCGCAACAATATTCTTAATCCGAACGGAGAAGATATATTTGGAACTGCAAGATATTGCCCTATTAGAATAGTTTCAAGACCTTGCCGTTGTTTTTCAACCAATACTTTGGATGAAAAATGTTTGGCAGCATATTTCTTGTCTGTTTTTATAAATTTTGATTTTTTTGAAAAAAATTACCCTCTTTTCTGTATGAAAAAATGTTTTTGATCAATAAAGTACTTGCAATGGAGTATTTTTTCTTCTATTATCTTTCTTAGATTGGTGGTTGGATAAAAAGTAACTAAATTTGCAAAAGGAGTAAACAATGAATAAAGCTGAACTTGTAGAAGAGATAAAAAGATTAAGCGGTGATGACTGTTCAAAAGCTTGTGCGGAACGTGCATTGAACAATGTTTTGCAGGCCATCATGAATGGAATCAAAACAAAAAAGAGTGTCCAATTGATAGGATTTGGGTCTTTTTCGGTTGCAAGGCGTGCCCCCCGTACAGGAGTTAACCCTAAAACCCATACTAAGATTCAAATTCCAGCTTCTAAAACGGTTAAATTCAAGGTGGGAAGCAAGTTTAAAGAATCAGTCGCCTAGTAATTTTTCTCGATTTTACCGAAAAATAAATACCGGCTATGTTCAAATGGTCGGTGTTGTTTTTTCCAAAAAGGCGAGTAATGGGGATCTGGAAACGAATCGTTGAAATCCTTTCGAAGCAATGGGGAAAGATTTGTTTATTTTTTCGTACAAAAAGTGCTAGGAACGTAGATTTAGGAAAAAAAGGAGAAGACCTGGCGGCCAAAATTTTGAAGCGAAAGGGTTTTAAAATTTTAACGAGAAATTGGACGTATGGAAGGGGAGAAATAGACCTTGTTGCATTTGATAAATGTCATAATATTTTAGTTTTTGTCGAAGTTAAACTGAGGTCAGCGAATGCATTTGTTCCTGGATATTTTGCAGTGAATGGGAAAAAGAAGGATATTTTGCAAAAGACATGCAAAGCGTATTTGAGACAATTTGGTTCTTCAAATATTTGCCATAGGTTCGATGTAGTCGCAATTGAAGCAAATCAAACGGAAAATTTTCACAGGATATCGCACTATGAAAATGTAAAACTTTTCTAATGCAGAGAGCTCATCCATAATTCGTAAAAAATTATATGCATTAAGTTAACCATTCGTTTAAAATTCGTAATATGAATTCATTCAGCCATGAATCAGATAATAATATAGTCATCTTCGTTGAAACCTTCGTCCCTTCTTTGGTTAGTTTCTGCAAAATTTTGGCAAACACTCCTAGCCTGCTCCATCTCACGAATCGATTATATAACATCTTGTGGGGACTGTACTCCTTCGGAGCGTTCTTCCTTTTAACCTATTGTGCAGAACATATATTATACCACTGATTATCCTCCTGTCGTCTACTCGCGGCTTCCCTCGTGACTTCGGAAAATACTGTTTTATCCTTTTAAGTGCCCCTTCTTTTATCTGTTCCATCTTCGGAACTCTACTTTTCTCTTTTTCCTATTTTTGTTAATCTTTTTTATGAGTCCCGACCCTAGACCAAAAACTCTTCGCAGGGATTCATATCAAACACTTGAATACTTGGCGAAAGCTCGATTAATTCATCCATAAACCAATTTCGCGAATCCTCTTCGCCGTGGACGAGGACAACGGCACGGGGAGACATGGTTAGGATATTTTTTAAAATTTCTTCTCTGTCCGCATGGCCACTAATATCAAATTTATCAATTTTAGCCGCAATTTTGGCTACATAATTTTGAGCTCTAAATAGAAAAGAGTCCCCCGGAGAATATTTTTGCAGCTCTCCTCCAGGCGTAGTTTTATCACAGAAACCAACAAAACAGATGGCGTTTTTATGGTCATCAATTATGGCAGAAGCAACATTATAGGCGGATGTGTTTTCAACAAGCATACCGCTGCTGAGGACAAAAATTGATGGTTCCCGGATCTGTTTTTTTATGTCGGTTGGGTTGTTTCCTCGGAAAATTTTTACCTTCAATTCCTTCGTAATTCTTTTTCGAAAATTTACACCGGATAGCTTTTTTGAAATAAAATCGAAATCTTCGATGAGTCCATAGCCTAGACCGGAACAAAAAATCGGAGTGTCTTGCTGTAATTTACTCTTTTGGCGGGCGCAACTTATGATTTTAAGAATTTCCTGCATGCGTCCGAATGCAAAGGCAGGAATTAGAACAGATCCTCCTCCACTGATGGTGTCACGAATCATCCCGATAAGGCGTTCCGTTTCGCTATCAGCTGAACGTTCTTTTGGCCTTATGGTAGTCCCACGCGTTGTTTCGGTGATTACTGTGTCGACTTTCCGGATTGGCCATTTGGCACCCCTAATAATTTTAAGGTCCCGAAATAGAATATCACCGGTGTAAAATATACTCCTGTGTTTGTGTTCGACCAAAATAGAACTGGCCCCGACAACGTGACCTGCTTCAAAAAATGTTATGGTTATTTCGTCGTTGTCCTTTTTTAACACCCGTGATTTTCCAAATTGCATGGGTAAAATATGTTGTTCCAGTGCTTCAATATCTGCCAAGGTATATAAAGGATATTCTTTTATTCCCTGTTCATCGCGTTGCAGCTGCATGACGGTAACGCAATTATTTAAAATTCTTGGTAAAACGATGTGGGATGCCTGTGTTATCAAGACACGGGCTTGCTGTTGCCTTTTCATTATGTATGGCAATGAACCGACATGGTCCAGGTGACAGTGGGAAATTAAAATCAGGTCGATGACGGTTGTTCCAAGCTTATCGAAGGCGGGTAATGCGTCGTAACCAGAACGTTTGGGACTAATTCCAGAGTCAAACAAAATATTGAAACTTCCAATTCTAGCAGACAAGCATGAAGATCCTATGTCCTTGGTCCTATTTAAATCAATTAACTGCATGGGCAAATTCCATATGTAAACGTCAAATATAATACTGACTCGGACCTCTCCCCTAGAGTGTTTTTTTTTATTAAAAAGCAAGGAAATATGGATAATTAATTTCACACAATTTCATATTGAAACTTTGGGGCTTAAAAAACATCCACCAATCGTAGATCTTTAAAGGAATTATACATGCCTCAAAAAAACTAAAAAAGAAAAAGTATCGTTGCTAAGAAAAGCTCACACTTCTTACAATTAACTTGTTGCAAAAAAAGTACTTTGTCCCAAATTTCAAGAGCATTATGGATCCTTTACAACAGATTTGTCAAGGCATCGACACCATGGTTGGGCAAGATGAATTGAAGAAAAAATTGGCCAGTGGAAAACGGCTTAGGGTTAAACTGGGGGTTGATCCCACGCGGCCGGATTTGCATTTTGGACACTTAGTCGTTTTCAACAAACTCAAACAGTTTCAAGATCTTGGCCATGAAACTACGCTACTGATTGGGGATTATACCACAACGATTGGAGATCCTTCGGGGCGTTCCTCCGAACGACCAATGCTATCCAAAGAACAGATTGAGGACAATTATAAAACCTACGTGGAACAAGCCTTTAAAGTTTTAGATCCGGCCAAAACGGTGATAAGAAAAAACAGCGAATGGTTTAATAGCATGTCTTTTGGGGATGCAATCTTGCTTGCTAGACAAATGACGGTGGCCCAGATGCTCGAACGAGAAGATTTCAGCAATCGGTACAAAAACAAAACCCCAATTTCGATCGTTGAATTTTTGTATCCTCTATTGCAGGGGTACGATTCCATCATGTTGGATTCTGATGTCGAAATAGGTGGCCGCGACCAATTGTTTAATTTGTTGGTTGGCCGCACTTTACAAAAAAATATCGGGAAAGAAGAGCAAGTGGTCATCACAATGCCATTGCTTGTTGGATTGGACGGCATCAGGAAAATGTCAAAAAGCTATGATAATTATATCGCCTTCAATGACACAGCAAAGGATATTTTCGGCAAGGTGATGTCGATTTCCGATGAGACGATGTTTGTATACTATAAATTTCTTTTGTTGAAAACGGATGAAGAAATTGAACGATTGAAAACGATGCACCCGATGGGGTGTAAAAAGTTGCTAGCAGAAGACCTGTGTGCCAAATTTTACGGTTTAAATGCTGCAAAACACGAGAGGGAACAATTTGAAAAAGTGTTTTCTCAAAATGATATTCCAGATAGCATACCGAACTTTAGTATCCAGGAATTAACGGGTAAAGAAACTGCTCCCTTGGTAGATGTTCTATGGGCGACGAACCTGTTCCCTAGCAAAAAGGAAATTCGTCGACTATTTGAACAGGGTGCACTCAAGGTTGATGGTAAAAAAATTACCGATCCTTCCTTCCTATGTAAAATTTCCAATGAAGCGGTGGTCATTCAATCTGGGAAAAGAACTTTCCTCAAAATATCAAAATAGAAAGTGTTCTAGCAGAATAACCCTACTAAAGTTATCATTTGGTTTTGAGTTGAAATGTAATTGTAACTTTACACCGTAGGGGCAGTGAAAATTATCCGCAGTGAATCCTTAGGGAGGGCTATACTTTTATTATATTTATTTTCCTTCGGCACAAACTGTTTAGTTGCAAACTTGGAATCACAAGCACTACGAAATGTCCCCATAAATGATTTTATATTGCCAGTTTTTAATGGGGAAGGTCAAAAAATTTGGGAGACCCGCGGTCACTCGGCAACAATGATTGAAGACAATCTATTGTGTGTGAAAAATATGAAGTTACATTGTTTTACCGAAGAAGAAAATCCCCAGGAAGCGTTTTTTGCCATCAGTGATACTGCATTTGTTGTTCCACAAACAAACTCAATCTCGGGAAATTTTGAAATAAAAATTTTTGGTCAAAATTTTTATGCCTCCGCCCACACCTGGGAATTTTCAGGCAATGGGAAAAAAATCATCGCAAAAGATCATGTCAAAGTTTTCCTTGATTGTAATTTGGAGGAATGTTCACCATAAAAACCATAGTAAAATTAATAATTCTAATGCTACCGCTAGAAATATTTGCTTCTCTGGTCCAAATCACGAGTGATACCCTTGAAATCCAAACAGTGGGATCCCTCGTTCATATGCATTTTTCTCATAATGCCTATATCGATGGGGATAAATTTTCTTTAAAAGGGGACCGCATACAGGTTATCATTGCCAGTGGTTCTCCACAAATACCCAACTTATCAGCGGTAAGAGAAATCCATGCCATGAAGAATGCAGCCTTTGAGTGGGAATCATATGATGGAAAAGCCGATCAAATAAGCATTTATCCTGCTAAAAATTTTATCCTGTTGGAGGGAAATGCCGAAATACGGGACGAAGGTTCAGGAACGATATTTGGGCAAACACTAACCCTAGATTTAAAGCACAAGAAAATCAGATCCGTAGAATCGGAGTTCAAACGCTCAATTATGTCAATTAACGATATTTCAAAGTGCGAACCAAATAACATGTTGATAAAGTAAAAGAAAGCGATGACAAAAATTACCAATAGACTGTTTGTAAAAGATTTAGAAAAATTCTACGGCCAACGGGAAGTTATTAGGAATATATCTATGGAGATAAACGGTGGGGAGGTTGTCGGATTACTTGGTCCTAACGGTGCTGGTAAAACTACTACATTTTATATCGTTATGGGATTAGTCGTTGCCGATGCAGGTCAAATTTTTTTGAATGATGAAGATATCGGTAAACTTCCGATGTACAAACGTGCTCGCAAAGGTGTGGGATATCTTCCCCAGGAAGATTCCACAATTCGATCGCTAACAGCCTGGGAGAACCTACAATGCGTGGCTGAATATTTGCATCTGCCTAGAAAAGAACAAATCAAAGTCATAGAGGAATCATTGGCAGAAATGAAAATTTCACACATTGCCGGGCAAAAGGCTTACACTCTTAGTGGAGGAGAATGTAGAAGGCTAGAAATAGCTCGCACACTGATATCTAAGCCAAAGTTTCTCCTGATGGATGAACCATTTAGCGGAGTAGATCCTATTAGCGTTAGTTCATTGCAAAATATTATCATTTCCTTGAAAGAAAAAAATATTGGTATTTTTATTACCGATCATAATGTGCGCGAAATGTTAAAAATCGTGGACCGTGCCTATTTGATATACGGAGGTAATATTCTTTGCCACGGATCCAGTGATATACTATTGAAAGACCCAAACAGTAGAAAATTCTACCTCGGTGAAGATTTTAACATGTGATTCGAGATGCTCTTAATTTAAAGTATTTACTTTTATCCGTTTCATATTTTCCTATGGAGGCAAAAGCTTAAAAGTCGCAATAGGTAACTTTTGGCCAAAAGCTAGTTATGCATGAGATAAAAAAGTTTTCTTCGGGAAATGTCATTGTAATGACCCTGTCAGGAAAATTGACTCACAGTGACTATGCAAATATTGTTCCTTTTCTTGCAAAATTGATAAAAAAGTATGATTTGATTCGGATTTTAATTGAGCTCGACAATTTTGAAGGATGGGAAGTTTCAGCTACCTTGGACGATATTGTTTTCGTTTTTCGATATTCTGCACACATAGAGCGAATGGCATTTCTGGTTCATGCAAAACAAAATAATCTTGCCCTACTGCTCGACCGACCATTCGGCAGGGCATTCGGTGACAATGTTAAATATTTTCACAAAAAATACCGTGAAGATGCCTGGCAGTGGATATGCGATGGAGCAAAAGATGTGCAGAATACTACATTCCCCCAAGGTGCAAATTCCGCATAATTTTGAAAAATTTCGACCCAATGTTGTTTCTTGAAAAATGTCCATTGCCGTTTCTGACAACGGCAAATTTACCATGGAACTTGGGGAAAAAGACCAATGAAGTTGTTAATATTAATATGTCAATTTTACTAAATGTGACTCGCAGAGTCTATTTTTTGCTGAAGGCTGATCAGCTCATCTTCCAAAGCCGTAGAAAGTTCCTTAACGGTTAAATTTGCGAAGGTTCCGCAAGGAAATGTTTTGCTATCCACGTATATTTTTGAAAATGGGTAGGGGATTTTAAACCTATCCCAGGTCGGTAAAGTAAAGTAATGCCTGTATTTCATAGCCACTAGTACGAGGTTCGTTTTCGTAGCTTTGGCTACCATGGCTGTCCCTCTTTTGAATTTACAAACTGGTCCACGAGGACCATCGGGGGTTATGGCAACGAATGCACCTTCTGCTAACTTTTCAAATATATTATCCATGGCGAATAAACCATTCCGATTGCTAGAACCACGTATCGTCCGTATGCCCAATCGACCAAATATTCCTGCCAGCCATGCCCCATCGCGCGATGGGCTTACGAGGGCATACATGCTACATTTCTTTTTTAGCAATCCATATAATTTGTACGCTACGAAAAGATTGTTATGCCAAAGCACAAAGACCGTTGGTCCTTGAGTTTCATCGACTACCATTTGGCATTCCGCGGTCAATTTGACACCTAGGGTTGACCAATACAGCCTCAGTATAAAAGTAACAATGGAAACCAAAATACGTTGCCACCACCTCTTCAACACATGCGTATCGCGGCGAACTATCATGCTTCTTCGATTTTAGGGAAGAGGATAATTTGTTCTCCCAATTTGTTGCCGGTAAGTGAATTTCCAAACCTAATATCTGTGTTCCAATTTGTGGATGTCGGACATCCAAGAACGGACAATATCTGCTGCGATGTTGTTGGCATTATGGGCGATAGCAAAATTGCAGCTAACCTGACACATTCGGCAGACATGGCGATGGTTATGTCGATCATCTGTTTATCGCCCTCTTCATTCGACTTTGCCAATTTCCATGGCGAACGATTTTCGACGTATCCATTGACCGCCTTTATGCACAGGAACAATTTTTCAAGGGCCGAATGGAATGCAAATTCATTGTATAGAGAAATGATTTCGGGAATTGCCGATTGCCACAAATTCCGAAGATCCTCTTCGAGGTTTTCGGTTTTGGTAATTGCTTTTATGGTTCCATCGCAATACCTGTGTCCCATATTTAACAGACGACTGAGTAGGTTCCCCAAATCATTCGCTAGGTCTCCTGTGTAGCGGGTTATAAACCTATCGAATGAAAAATCACCATCCTGTCCTATGGTCATTTCGCGCATTAGATAGTAGCGAAAGGCATCCACTCCAAATTTTTCTATGCACTCCAGCGGGTTTACGACATTGCCTGCGCTCTTCGACATTTTCTCACCGGAAATTAACCACCAGCCGTGCACCAACAGGGTTTTTGGCAACTCAATGTGAAGGGCATGTAACATTATTGGCCAGTAGATCGCATGGGCTGGCACGAGTATATCCTTACCGATGATATGATAATCTGCTGGCCAATAGTTGGTAAATGTTTTATCCAAATAATTGGCTCCCGTTATATAATTTATGAGAGCATCAAACCAAACATAGGTTACATATTCCGAATCGAATGGCAATTCTATCCCCCAGGATAGTCGATTCTTCGGCCGAGAAATACATAGGTCATTTATAGGGTCCTTGAGAAATTCCAAGACTTGTTTTGCCCGGAATGCAGGGAATATAAATTTCGGATGAGATTCTATGTAATCTATCAACCACCGTTGATATTTTTTGAGTTGAAAAAAATAATTCGTTTCTGATATTTCGATGACTTCTCCAAAATCTGCTGGCCATTTGCCATCGATTTTATCCTTTTCAAGGACAAATCGTTCAGCAGTTTTGCTATACAACCCGGAGTAATCGGCCTTATAAATTTGCCCATCGTCGTATAACTTTTGTAAACACTTGCGGACAACTTGTTTGTGCTCGCTTTCCGTCGTTCGGATGTATCGATCGTATTTAATATTTAACTTTTTGCATAGATTTTTGAAGTCTTCGGCAATATTATCACAGTGAGTCTGTTCTGGGACCCTCGCTTTGGCAGCAGATTGACTTACTTTTAAACCATGTTCATCTAACCCCGTCATGAATTGTACATCCAGGTTTTGCAACCGAAACATGCGGGATATCGTATCCGCTAAAATTTTTTCGTAGGCATGACCGATATGAGGCTTTCCATTAGCATAGTCTATGGCCGTAGTGATATATACTTTTTTCATTCTTACTCTGTACGTTCTTGTGCAACTATTATATGGAATCCCATCTTTACAATTCCATTTTTTAAAAATCATCGGATCCATGATTCCGCCAGGGAAAAATCTTTTAACCGAAACTGTTTTTACCCTACATTTACATATTAAGAATATCCAATGTCCCAATTTCAAGCCATCAATGCTGTTAAAATGTTAATACGAAGTTCAAAATGAATTATTTGTCTATGGCTTCCAAAAATAAAGGGAAACAGATGGACCACGAACTTCCCATCTCTTTGGAAAATTTCATCGAAAAATTTTGTTTTCCGAAAACATCCACAAAATTTTTAACTCGACATTTTGTGATCACATCGAATATCAAAAACAGTCAAAAGATGGAGAGATGGCAGAGTGGTTTATTGCGTCGGTCTTGAAAACCGAAGTGTCGTCAAACGGCACCGTGGGTTCGAATCCCTCTCTCTCCGCCATGAATACA